>CAMOVV010000178.1 GCA_946627685.1 uncultured Bacteroidales bacterium | reverse complement strand
GAGCCATATCTCAAGTTTCCCGCCGGAGGCTATTTCATTGAAATCCAACCACAGACGCCTGAGCGGACGGCCGTTCAGACGAGCTTTCCGGATGTATATGTTCCCTTCGCCGGTCCCATGAGTCAATATGGTGAATTTCCCGCCTTTGTAATAAGCCGGGTCAAGGGTAAATTCCACCCTCTCGAACAGCGGGCTGGTGATTTCCACGCGGCCGTCGCCGGGGCAAATCTGGTGGAGGCCTGCAGCCGAAAGAACATACCACGCAGACATCTGCCCCTCGTCATCATTACCCACAAGTCCTTCAATATCATCTGTATAGCACTTCTCAAGGATGGTGCGGGTCCACTTTTGGGTCTTCCAAGGCTCGCCCAGACGGTTGTACATGAACGGAATCCAGTGCAGGGGCTCGTTGCCGTGGAGGTACCAGTCATTGAGGCCATAAGTCCAGGGGGTATTGGCAAACAACGTATCTATCCTTGCCACAAGAGCTTCCCTGCCTCCGCAAAGAGACGCAAGGCCGTCCGTGTCGTGGGGCACGAAAAGACCCTGCTGGCGAAGGTTGCACTCGCAGGAGCCGTAGAACCAGCGGCTCTCCCAATCGGGAACGATATCGAACCAGCTGCCGTCGGAATGTTTCGGGAAGAACCATGACACTTCCGGATTCCACCATTCGCGCCAGAGAGTTCCCCTACGGTCAAATTCTTCCATGACGTCAGCCTTTCCCATCGCCTCTGCCAGCCTCGCCGTACACCAGTCAAAATAGGCGTTTTCGAGGGCCACGGACACGATGACCATATCGTCGGGATACACCGAAAGCCCCTCTTTCGGAAGTTCCGAAGAGTTCATGGCATATTTCAGGGCCTTTTCCGCATCATAGCCGCGGATGCCTTTCTTGTAAGCGTCCGCAAGGACGGAGTTGGTCGGATTCCCCAGCATGCAGCCCGTGTAGGAATTGAGCATTTCCCAGCGGTTGAAGTATTCCCGGCCGGATTCCTCCGCGAGAGCGACCTGCGAAGCGAGAAGGTCGTCAATCAGTCGGGGATTGACAAGGGAATGGAGGGGGGTATGGCTGCGGAAAGTGTCCCAGCCGGAGAAAAGGGTGCGGCGGGTGTAGCCTTCAGCCTTTTTGACCGTGCCATCCGCAGCGGTGAACCTACCGTCGCAGTCCGTGAAATTCCTGGGGTCCACGTATGTATGGTACAGGGCGGTATAGAAAATCCTCTGCTGGGAAGGGGTGCCTCCGGCTATCCTTACCTTTCCAAGGGCCCGTCCCCATTCATCCAGGGTTCCAGCCCTCATGGCATCAAATCCGCCGCCGCGGGCCTCGGCCTCGTAATTGTTCTTCGCCCCTTCGGCATCCACGAAAGAGAAGCCGACCTTCATTTCCACCTTCTCGCCTTCCGTGGTAGGAAATTCAGCGAAAAAGCCTATGCAGGGACCCTCGCAGGAGTCTTCCCCCCTTATTACCTCGGCGGCATCGAGAAGTTTCATGTAGGCCTCGCTGTTGCAGTCCTTGTCCTTCCGCCTCATCCCCTCCGGCACCGGGGCTTTCCAGAAGCCCCATTCCTTCACCGGCTTGTCAAGGACGGCGTAGAAATACAGGTCGTAGGTGTTGCCGGAGGCTCCGTCGCCCCAGCCGCCTTCATTCGGGGTGTATCTCATGTGGCCGGTCACGGTGCTGTCATTCAGGACTTTGACTTCCTGCCAGGCCGAGGAGCCGGTGATTCTGAAAGCAAGGTCGCACTGCACCCTGGAGGCCTCGTTTTCAGGGAAGGTGAACCTCAGGGCTCCGCAATGCTGGGAGGCCGTACACTCGGTGCGGATGCCGTACCTGTCCAGGGTGACGGCGTAGTAGCCGGGAGCCGCCTCCTGGGAGTCCGCCTTGTAGGAAGAAAGGAACCCCGGATGGCTGCCGTCGGACATGCCGTAGCATGTGCTGAGGGGGCCGTTTGAGGGCATGGTGAGAAGATTGCCGAACTCCGCCCACCATCCCGAGCCGCTGGTGCGCATGAAAGAGAATCCGGTGATGGTGGTGTCATGGGCGCTGTATCCGGACGGGGGGCCGTCTATATGACGGGTCACGGGGCCGACGTTCACCATCCCGAGAGGGGCGAGGGCTCCGGGAGTGCATCTGGCGGCTGAATGGGGGACGAAATCCTCCCTCGGATTCCAGAAGTCGGTGTCATCGTCCCCGCAGGTGGCTATGAAGGGGTCAGTGCAGGAAAGGGGGTCGGCGAATTTCGCTCCCCCGGAGCATCCGGCCAGCATCACGGCCGCGGCGAACAAAAATATATTCTTCCTCATTTTCAATTGTTTATCTTACCACTATCGTATCCCTTAAACTTATCCTGTCGCTGGCTCCCCCGACCTGAATCTCAAACTGTCCGGGCTCCACCCTCCGCCGCATCTTCGCGTCGATGAGGGACAGCTCTTCTATGGGAACCTCAAGGCGGACGGAGACTTTTTCCCCGGCGGGAACCAGGACCTTGTCATACGCCTTGAGCTGCCTGACCGGGGTGGCGACGGAGCTTACAAGGTCGCGTACATAGAGCTGTACGACCTCTTTGCCGTCCCTGTCGCCGGTATTTTCAACCTCCACCTCGGCCTTTATCACATCATTTTCGGCGGAATACTCCTTCTTGCCAAGGCTGAGGGCGCGGTAGGCGAAGGTCGTGTAACTCTTTCCGTCGCCGAAATTCCAAACGGCATAGGGAGGTTCATAAACATATCTCTCCTTCGGAGATTCGTATGTTCCTCCGTGGCCTCCGTAGTATTCCCTGTCGGAGGGGAAATAGTTGTAGTAGCAGGGGAGATTGCCGGTGCTGCGGGGGAAAGAAACATTCAGGCGGCCGGAAGGATTGACGTTCCCGAGCAGGATATCCGCGAGGGTAAGCCCTTGCTGTTCACCGCCATACCACTGGACAAGGAAGGCATCGGCATTGTCTTTGACCCAGGGCATCGCCAGCGGCTTGCCTGAAATGAGGACGACTATGAGCGGGGTGCCCGTTGCCTTGACCGCCTTCAAAAGGTCAGCCTGCCGGCCCGGGAGGTCCAGCGAAGAGAGGTCGTTGCCCTCTCCCGAAGTGTTGTAGAGGGATTTTCGGGCCAGGAAGGTACTCCTCGTGCCGACAGCCACTATGGCGACATCGCTCGCGGCTGCGATTCTTGCCGCCTCGGCGATATCCGAACCGTCCTGGCTCCACCAGTCGCAGCCGTCGAACTGCCTGACTCTCACTCCTTCCGGGAGCCTCTGTTCAAGGCCTTGCAGGAGGTTGATTCCTTCAGGAGCGAAGGCGTCCGGCCAGGAATAGTCGCCGAAAACAGTCTGGGCGCTGTTGGGCCCGAGGAGGGCTATCCGCCTGATTCTTTTAGTGTCGAGGGGAAGTATGCCGTTGTTCTCCAGCAGGATGGCGCTTTCGTCCGATATTTCTTTGCTGAGGGAGACATGCCCTTCACTCCTCACCGCACCGGCTCCGGCCGGGGAGGAGGAAAGGTCCCTGTCGAAGAGCCCGAGCCTGAATTTGGCCCTGAGAACCCTCCTTACGGCCCTGTCTATGAATTTTTCATCTATTTTCCCTTCTTTCACCTGGTCGGGGAGGGTGTAATACGCCGCCATTACGTTAAGGTCGACACCTGCTTCCAGCGCCATGGCGGCAGCCTCCTTGAGGTCCGCTGCGACAAAATGATAGTCGGCGAGCCTTTCAACGGCCCCCCAGTCTGAATAGACATATCCCTTGAACCCCATCTCGCCGCGGAGAAGGTCAGTGAGGTAATACTCCGACCCGGTGACAGGCGTCCCGTCGTAGGCGTTGTACGAACTCATCACGCACACGGGGTCTGCCTCGTCGATAACCTTCTGGAAAGGAGGGAGATACAAAGACCTCAACTCCCTTTCTCCCCCGCTGACCCCGGCGCAGTTGATGCCTCCGG
>CAMOVV010000177.1 GCA_946627685.1 uncultured Bacteroidales bacterium | reverse complement strand
GGTTAGGGAAATGTCTGACATGTCAAAGGCCGAGCGTGAGGAAAGGCTGGAGAGCCTGATCGACGAGTTCAACCTTTCTAAGGTACGCAGGAGCCTCGGGATCCAGCTTTCTGGCGGAGAGAGGCGCCGGTGCGAGATAGCGCGGGCTCTTGCCATCGACCCGAAGTTCATCCTTCTGGATGAGCCGTTCGCCGGAGTCGACCCTCTTGCAGTCGAGGACATCCAGTACATAATCGCAAAGCTGAAGTACAAGGACATCGGGGTGATCATCACCGACCATAACGTCGGCGAGACCCTGGCCATCACCGACAGGGCGTACCTGCTGTATGAAGGTACCATCCTTCAACAGGATACCCCCGAGAGACTTGCCGCGAACGAAGAGGTCCGCACCAAGTACCTCGGGGAAGGTTTCCAATTGAAGAGTTCCGTTTCCGTGGAAAGGGCCAGGTCCGAGCATGAGGCCATGATGGCCGTCAAAGTGGAAGACCAGCCCGCCGGGGACTAGACCCTCTGTCCGTAGCTGCGGTCGGTGGTGTTGACCGTGATCTTTTCGCCCTGGTTTATGAAGAGCGGGACCATTATCTTGGCACCGGTCTCAAGGGTGACTTCCTTGAGTGCGCTGGTCGAGGCGGTGTTGCCTTTCACTGCAGGTTCCGCATAGGTGACTTCCAATGTGACATAGGTAGGAAGTTCGCAGGTGAGGCATTTTTCTTCAGGCTCCACCACGAACATCATCTCCACATGCTGTCCTTCCTTCATGAGGTCGGCATTTTCCACCACGTCGTGAGGGAGGTGAATCTGCTCGTAGGTCTCCTCATGCATGAAGTTGAATCCGTCCTCGTCTCCGTAGAGGAACTGGTAGGGACGCCTCTCGACCTCGATGGTGTCGATTTTGGCGCCGGCGGTGAAGGTGTTCTCAAGGATGCGGCCGTTCTCGAGGTTGCGCAGTTTGGTCTTCACGAAAGCGGGGCCCTTTCCGGGCTTCACATGCTGGAACCATACAATCATGCAGGGTTTGCCGTTGAAGCTCAGGTAGAGTCCGTTTTTGAAATCAGCTGTTGTTGCCATATAAGTGTAGTTATTTGATGATTCAGCCTTGTCCCGCAAAGACGGGAAAGCCCACAAAGTTAATTATTTGTCAGTTCTCCTGCAAAATTTTCTCTGCAACGGCCTCCATCAGCCACTTGGGAGTGGAGGTGGCCCCGCATATTCCCACCCTGTCGTCGGAGCGGAACCACTCCCCCTTCACCTCATCCGGGGAAGATATGTGCCAGGTCCTGATATTCACGCTTCTGCACAGGTCGCAGAGGACTTTTCCGTTGGAGCTGGACTTGCCCGAAACGAAAATTATGACATCGTGATTCTTGGCAAATTCCTTCAGCTGGGCATGGCGGGAAGCGACCTGGGAGCAGATGGTGTCATTGATTTTCAGAAGGCCTGTCTCCATGAATTTCTCCTTGTCCATCCCTTTCACGCCAGCCATGATTCCCGCGAGCATGGAACAGATTTCATCATACTGGGAAGGGCTTTTCGTCGTCTGGGAAAACACCACCACGGGGCCCTCGAGATTGACCTTGCCATCCTTGATTGCATCCTCCAGCATCTTCTTGTCCTCGACCACGAGGGCATCTCCGCCCACCTGGCCCACAAGGCCGTTCACCTCGGCGTGACCCACCTTCCCGAAAATCATCACCTGCCCGTTCCTCCCGCCGTCATGAAGCCTCGAATAGGCCTCCTTTATTCTTTTCTGAAGCTTGAGGACCACCGGGCACGTGCAGTCTATCACCTTGAATCCCAATTCCTTCGCTTTGATGTATGTCTCGGGGGACTCGCCGTGGGCCCTGATGAGAAGACACTCTCCCTCCTCTTTCTCCACGACAGGAAGGTCCTCGAGGCCTATGGTTACAAGCCCTTTGCGGCCCAGCCTTTCAAGCTCGGCCTCGTTGTGAACTATCGCTCCGAGGGAATACAGGCGGGAATGGCTTCCGAGAAAAGTTTCGGCGCTCCCGATGGCCCTTATCACCCCTCCGCAGAATCCCGACCTCGGGTCTATTTCTACACTCAGCGGCATGGGCTATTCCAGGATTCCGAATTTACCTTGAATCAGGCCCCTGACCCATTCCACCTCTTCTTTTATGGTCATGTGGGAATTGTCGAGGACAAAGGCGTCCGCGGCCCGGCGGAGAGGATTCGTCTCGCGGTGGGAGTCGATGTAATCCCTCTCCTCGAGATTCTTCACCACATCTTCCATCTTCGGGTCCTGTCCCTTCATTTTCAGCTCGTCGAACCTCCTTTGCGCCCTGATCTGCGGGGAGGCGGTGAGGAAAATTTTGACCTGGGCGTCGGGGAACACTGCCGTCCCGATATCCCTCCCGTCCATCACGACCTTTCCCTTGCGGCCGAAACCGTGGAGTTTCTCGTCCACGAAGGCCCTCACGAAAGGAATCGCGGCGATGGGGCTGACGTGGTTCGAGACCCCGAGGGTGCGGATTTCCTCTTCCACGCACCTGTCGGCGATGAAGGTGCGGCTGCCCTCGTCAACATATTCGAAATGAAGGTCGAGGCCTTTGTCAAGTTCCTCTTTCAAAGACTTTTCGTCGATTTCGTCCCCGGCTATGAAACCCTTTTCCATAGCGAAGAGGGTGACCGCCCTGTAGAGGGCTCCGGAATCGAGATAGAGGAAGGAAAACTCCGATGCGATGAGCTTTGCAAACGAGCTTTTGCCCGTGGAAGACCAGCCGTCGATGGCGATGATTATGTCAGGAAATACCATGATATGCGCGTTAACAAACAAAAATAGGAATTTTTTCCGATATTTGTATGTACCAAGAAAAAGACAAGAGATGAGAATACTTGTAGTTGATGACGAGCGTCCTATCAGGAACTCGATGAAAGAAATCCTCTCCGACGAAGGCTATGAGGTGGATGTCGCCGAAGACGGAGCCTCCGCACTGGCGATGGTGGACAAAGAGAGGTATGACGTGATTTTCTGTGACATAAAGATGCCCGGCATGGACGGCATCGAGGTGCTGGACAAGCTGGGACAGGCAGGGGTAGACTCTTCCGTAATCATGATTTCCGGCCACGGAGACATCGACACCGCCGTGGAATGTATCCGCAAGGGGGCCTTCGACTTTATCCAGAAGCCCCTGGACCTCAACAGGATACTCATCACCGTGAAGAACGCCACGGACAAGACCAAGCTCGTGCAGGAGACAAAGACCCTGAAGAAAAAGGTTTACGGCCAGCAGATGGTGGGAGACTCCCCCGCCATCCGCCACATCAAAGACATGATTACCAAGGTGGCAGCCACTGACGCCCGCGTCCTCATCGAAGGGGCCAACGGCACTGGAAAGGAACTCGTGGCCCGCTCCCTCTACCAGCAGAGCAACCGCTCGGCCATGCCCTACATCGAGGTCAACTGCGCGGCGATTCCCTCCGAACTCATTGAAAGCGAGCTGTTCGGCCATGAGAAAGGCTCCTTCACCTCCGCCATAAAGCAGCACAAGGGAAAGTTCGAGCAGGCTGACGGCGGCACCCTCTTCCTGGACGAAATCGGAGACATGTCCCTGGCGGCCCAGGCGAAAGTGCTCCGCGTCCTGCAGGAAAAGAAACTCTCCCGCGTGGGAAGCGACAAGGATATAGAGGTGAACGTCAGGGTGCTGGCGGCCACCAACAAGGACCTCAAGGCGGAAATCGAAAAGGGAAATTTCCGCGAAGACCTCTACCACAGGCTCTCGGTCATCATCATCAAGGTGCCCTCCCTGGACGAGCGCAAGGAAGACATTCCCCTGCTGGTCAAGTATTTCGTCGAGCAGATTTGCGCTGAAAGCGGCAAGCCCGTGCGGGAGTTCACCCCGGAAGCCGTTTCCGCCCTCCAGCAAAGGTCCTGGCCGGGCAACATCCGCGAGCTCCGCAACGTCGTGGAGAG
>CAMOVV010000176.1 GCA_946627685.1 uncultured Bacteroidales bacterium | reverse complement strand
ATCCACTCCGACGTGGACACCACCGAGAGGGTGGAAATAATCGAGGACTTCAAAAACGGACTTTTCGACGTTCTCGTCGGCGTGAACCTCCTGAGGGAGGGCCTGGACATCCCTTCAGTCTCGCTCGTGGCCATCCTGGACGCGGACAAGGAGGGTTTCCTGCGTTCGGGAAGGGCCCTCACCCAGACAGCGGGAAGGGCTGCGAGGAACATCCACGGCCTCGTGATAATGTACGCGGACTCCGTCACCGATTCAATGGAAGAGACCATCCGGGAGACGGAGAGGCGCCGCCGCAAGCAAATGGAATACAACAAGCTCCACGACATAACCCCCGCGAAGGTGCAGACACGTTCCAACGCCCTCGTGCTCGAGCTCTACAGGGATTCTTCCAAAGAAGGCGGCAAAAAATGGCCGGGCCAGAGCGGACTCGTCAGCGCCGAAGATTCCGTTTCCAACCCCAGGTACATTCCCTCGCCCACGGAGCTTGGAAGAGGCATGGTATCTGTTGGTCTCGGACAGAGTTCCGTCCGCGATGACGCCGGAGCCTACGAGGAGGGCTTTGTAAGGGCCGACCTCGCGGCCGTCCTCCAGGACCCCGTAATCCGGTCCATGAGCCGGAGCCAGGTGGAAAAAATGATAGCGGAAGACAGGAGGAGGATGGAAAAATCCGCCGCCACCCTGGACTTCTCCCAGGCAGCCAGGTACCGCGACGAAATGTGGGCCCTGCAGGAATACCTCAAAGTATGGAAGGAAAAATAAGAACGATGGATATCATTGACCAGAAATTCCCCCATTACGACGACGCCGGAAAGGATGTCGTGAGACGGGCCTATGCGATTGCTGCCGAGGCCCTTTCAGGCATCACGAGAAGCAACGGCAGCCCCTTCATGGACCACCCCATGGGCACGGCCCTCATCGTGTCGGACGAAATCGGGCTTCCCGCGGACTGCGCGGCCGCGGTCTTCCTCCACGAGGCGATGAGGCAGCACCCGGGCTTCTCCGCCACCCTGGCCGACTTCCCCGCCGACGTTCGCACCATGGTGGAAGGCCTGAACAGGATAGCCACCATAAAGCCCAAGGACACCCGCCTGGAGGCTGAGAACTACAAAAAACTCATTGTCCAGTATTCCACCGACCCCCGCGTCACCGTCATCAAGATAGCGGACAGGCTGGAAGTCATGAGGAACCTGGACATCTTCCCCAAGGCTTCCCGCGAAAGGAAAATACTTGAGACCCTGATGCTTTACATCCCTCTGGCTCACCAGCTCGGCCTTTACAACATCAAAAGCGAACTGGAGGACATTTATTTCCGCTTCGCCGAGCCGGAGCAGTACAGGGCCATCACCAACAAGCTGAAAGCCACCGAGAAGGACAGAATCAAGCTGATGGACGAGTTTATCCGTCCCCTCGAAGAGAAGCTCTCCGCCGCCGGCATCTCCTACAAGCTGAAAATGAGGACGAAAACGGCCTGGTCCATCTGGAAGAAGATGCAGAAGCAGAAAGTCGGCTTCGAAGGGGTGTATGACGCCTTCGCCATCCGCTTCATCATCGACTGTCCCCAGGACGGAGCCGTCGAAAAAGACCTGTGCTGGAAGGTATATTCCTATGTAACAGAAGAATACGAGCCCGACACATCGAGGCTCCGCGACTGGATTACCAATCCCAAGCCCAACGGCTACGAATCCCTCCATATCACGGTCAGGAACAAGGAAGGGGCCTGCATCGAGGTGCAGATACGCACCCGACGCATGGACGAAGAAGCTGAAAACGGGAACGCCTCCCACTGGGCCTACAAGGGAATCCGCCACGAGGAAGCCCTGGACAAATGGCTGACCTCGGTGAGGAACGTCCTCGAGCATCCGGGGACGGTAAATCCGGAAGACGTACCCCAGCCTCCCGGGAAGGAAATTTTCGTTTTCACCCCTTCGGGGGAGCTTCGCATCCTGCCTGCGGGAGCCTCCGTACTGGATTTCGCCTTCCACATCCACTCCGGCCTCGGCTGCCGCTGCACGGGAGGCAAAATCAACGGCAAGGCCGTTTCCATCAAGGAAAAGCTCAGCACCGGCGATGTCGTGGAAATCATGAGCGGGAAGAACCAGAAGCCCTCCCAGGACTGGCTCGGCTTCGTGGTGACGTCAAAGGCCAGGAACAAAATCAAGCAGGAACTGAACGAGGAGGAATTCAAAAAGGCCGCCCAGGGAAAGGAACTTCTCGGCAGAAGGCTCAGGAACTGGAAGCTGGAATTTCCCGACGGCTATCTGACAGAGCTGCTTAAAAAGCTCAAATACAGCTCATTGAACTCATTCTACGCAGCAGTTTCGGACGGGACGGTCACCCTCGATTTCATAAAGAACTATATCCTGGACCATGCCAGCATGGTGAAGGACAACATAGAGCAGGCCAAGGCCGCCCAGGCCGCCGCCGGCTCCGCAAGCTGGCAGGAGCCCCACTCGACCGACGACATCCTGGTAATCAATGCAAGGGACCTCAAGGGGCTGGACTACAAGATGGCCAAATGCTGCCATCCTGTGTTCGGCGACGACGTGTTCGGCTTCGTCACAAGGACCGAAGGCATCAAGATTCACAGGATTTCCTGTCCCAACGCCTCCCGCCTGCTGAGCCTCTACCCCTACAGGATACAAAAGGTGCGCTGGGCGGACACCCCCGCCGGAGGCAGTTTCCAGGCCACCCTCAGGATAGTTTCCTCCAACGAATCCGTCATCATCAACAAGATAATGGACATAGTCGGCATGTTCAAGGCTTCCGTCCGTTCCTTCAACGTCAATGAAAACCAGAGGAACGGGACCTATGAAATAATGCTGAAAATTTCCGTACCTTCCAACACCGAGCTGGACAAGGTCGTGTCGCAGATAAGGCTCCTGCGCGGGGTCTCGAAAGTATCCCGGACCTAATTCTTTTTCGCCTTTGCCCTTGCGTTCAGCGCCGCCTGGAAAGCCCGGGCGTTGCGGTTGTGTTCGGCCAGGGTCTCCGCGAAACGGTGGGTGCCGTCGAAATCGGGACTTGCGCAGAAGTAAAGATATTTGTTCTTAGCCGGGTTGAGAACGGCGTTCAGGGCAGCCTTGGTGGGGACGCAGATCGGTCCGGGAGGCAATCCCTCATGAAGATACGTATTGTAGGGAGAGTCCACGCTCAGGTGGCTCCGGAGGATGCGTCCCGGCTTGTAGCCGAAACAGAAGGCCACGGTGGGGTCCGCCTGGAGCTTCATCCCGATACGGTAACGGTTTAGATACACCCCGGCGATTTTGGGGTATTCCGGTTCATGGTTGGACTCCCCGTTCACGATGGAAGCGACGATGCTCACCTGCATGGGAGTGAGGCCCTGCGCGGCGGCTTTTTTCTTGTTTTCCTCTGTCCAGAAGGCGTCATAGGCGGCTTTCTGCTTGTCGAGGATATCCGAAACGGAGGCCGTCCAATACATCTGGTAGGTATCGGGGAAGAAAAGGGCGAAAACCGTCCGGGGGGTGAAGCCGTAAGATGAAAGGAGTTCCCTGTCCTGGAGGGCCGAGGCGACCGTAGCCGAATCCACCATCATCTGGGCCGAAATCTTCCTGGCTATCGTCCCGATGTCGCGAAGGCTTCCGGAGAGAACCAGATTGCAGGGGGCCTGCCAGCCACCGGCAAGCATCCTGGCAACGTAAACGCTTGAGTTGGAAGGGTCAATCTGATAGCGTCCGGGCTTTATCCTTCCTTCGACCTTCTCGCTTCGCATCGCCCTTGCAAGGCTCCTCGGCCGGATTGTCACTGACGCGAGGGAGTCTGTAACGCTTGAGACGGTAGCGCCGGGATAGATGTATAAAATCTTGGTTTTCTTGAAATTGGGGACCTTGCGGTCTATTATGAAGCCTGAGGCCAACGCGGCGCAGACTATGACGGCGGCAGCGGCGGCCAACGCGGCAAAAAGGATTTTCTTTTT
>CAMOVV010000175.1 GCA_946627685.1 uncultured Bacteroidales bacterium | reverse complement strand
CGTTGTTGACCCCGAAGCCAGGCTCGAGGAGGAACTCATCGTCAGGCCCACCTCCGAGACCATAATCTGGAGCACCTACAAAAACTGGATAAAGTCCTGGAGGGACCTTCCCATCGTGTGCAACCAGTGGTGCAACGTGGTCCGCTGGGAGATGCGCACCCGTCCTTTCCTTAGGACCACCGAATTTCTCTGGCAGGAGGGCCACACCGCCCATATCTCCGCCGAGGAGGCCGAGGCGAAGGCCTGGGAGATGGTGAACGTCTATGCCCGCTTCGCCAGGGAGTGCATGTCCCTGCCGGTGATAATCGGCCACAAGAGCCCCAACGAAAGGTTCGCCGGAGCCCTTGACACCCTCACCATAGAGGCTATGATGCAGGACGGAAAGGCTTTGCAGTCAGGTACTTCCCACTTCCTCGGACAGAATTTCGCAAAGTCATTCGACGTGAAATACGCCGACAAGGACGGCAACCTGCAGTATGTATGGGCCACTTCCTGGGGAGTGTCCACCAGGCTCATGGGAGCCCTTATCATGGCCCACGGAGACGATGCCGGCCTGGTCCTTCCCCCGGCCCTCGCCCCCATACAGGTCGTCATGGTCCCGATATACAAGACTCCCGAGGAAAGGTCGGCCATCATAGAGAAGATGGAAGAGATAAAGAGGGGACTCACCGCCTGTGGCCATTCTGTTGAAATAGACGACCGCGACACCCTCCGTCCCGGATTCAAATTCGCCGAGTGGGAGCTCAAGGGAGTTCCCGTCCGTCTCGCCATCGGCCCCCGTGACCTTGAAGGAGGCACCGTGGAGGTCCACCGCAGGGACACCATGGAGAAGCAGACCGTGTCCCTCGACTCCCTTGTCGGAGCCATCGGAGACCTTCTGGATGACATCCAGAGGAACATCTACGCGAAGGCCCTCGCCTTCAGGGATTCCAATGTCGAAAAGTGCGACAGCTGGGACGAGTTCAAGGAGAAGATAGGTCAGGGCAAGTTCCTTCTCTGCCACTGGGACGGGACAGCCGAGACCGAGCAGAAGATTAAGGATGAGACGAAGGCCACCATCAGGTGCATCCCCTGCGACAGCTACGTCTGCGAGGAGGAGGGGAAGGACATCTACTCCGGCAAGCCCTCGTCCCGAAGGGTCGTTTTTGGAATTGCATATTGATTCAAAATACAGATTATGAAAGCGATAAAAATATTGTTCGCTGCTGCGGCCGCCATGCTCCTCTCCATCCCTTCCTTCGGCCAGGAGGATGCCCAGAAGGCCGCGGAGGAGGCTGCCAAGGCCATTTCCAGCGCCCCTGAAGTGAAGGTCGAGGCTCCCAAGCCCGTTTATTGGACGAGAACTCTCACGACCAACCTCAACTTCATCCAGACGGGATATACCAACTGGGCGAAGGGAGGATACAACAACGTCGTGCTCAAGGCCTACCTCGACGGTAACGCCAACTATGAAAAGGACAAGCTCATCTGGAAGAACCGTCTCCAGATAGACTACGGCTTCCTCTACTCCGAGGACAAGCCCATCATCCAGAAGAACACCGACCGCCTCCTTTTCGAGAGTACGGCCGGATATAAGGCTACCTCCACCATGAGCTACACCGCCAAATTCACCTTCCAGAACCAGTTTACCAACGGTTTCACCTACCCTACCCCCGTCAATCCCGCCGGAGACGAGCCTACGAGGAAGGAATGGAAGGACGCTCGGCTCCTCAAGTCCGGATTCTTCTCCCCCGCCATAGTCACCCTCGGTCTCGGTATCGACTGGGTCCCCAACAAGTGGCTCACCGTGAACTTTGCCCCCCTCACCGGCGGTTTCGCCATCGTTAAGAGGGAGAGTCTCCGTCCCACCTACGGAATGAAGGTCAAGAAGAACCTCTCCGATGCAGAGAAGGAGGCCTTTGAAAAGGCTTCGGCGCAGACCTACGACAATTACGTCCTCAAGGGCGAAGCCATCGGAATGTACTACTATCCGGGCAGGTTCGAGTTCGGTGCCCAGCTCACCGCCGACGCCAATATGCAGATAAACGACAATTTCACCGCCGCCACCCATCTGCTCCTGTTCTCGGATTATCTTCGCAAACCCTTGAATCTCAGAGTGAACTGGGATACGAGGCTGTTCTGGAGAGTCGCCAAGTACTTCTCCCTCAACTTCACCACCAACCTCATCTACGACGACACGGTGCTGATTGTCCAGGAGAAGGATGCCGAGCAGTACCCCGACGGCCGCCGCAGAATCCAGTTCATGGAGAACTTCGCCTTTGGCTTCACCTACACCTTCGCCAGCAAGAAGAACTGATGCTCAGGCGCTTTGACGCTTTCCTGAGGGAAGTTCCCTCCGCCGTCGGCGCATCCCCGTCCCCGAGGTATCTGCTTGCCGTGAGCGGCGGAGTGGATTCCATGGTGATGGCCTCCCTTTTCGCTTCTTCGTCTCTGAAGCCCTACTTTGCGGTGGCCCATTGCAACTTCCGCCTGAGGGGAGCGGAGAGCGACGGCGACGAGGCCCTCGTGTCGGATTGGTGCGAGGCCAACGGGGTCAGGCTCTATGTGAGGGGCTTTGACACCCTGGAGTATTCCCGCAGCAGGGGAGTGAGCGTCGAGATGGCGGCAAGGGAGCTTCGTTATTCCTGGTTCGCGGAAATCTGTTCGGAGGATTCCTACAGCGCGGCCGCCGTGGCCCATAATGCCAACGACAATGCGGAGACTTTGATACTCAATCTTTTGAGGGGAGCCGGCCCGAAAGGCCTTTCAGGCATGAAGGCCGTCGGCGAGATTCCCCTTGAAGGCTGCTCCGTACCCCTTGTCCGGCCCCTTCTGTCTTTCTCCCGTTCCGAAATAGAACAGTATGCCTCGGAAAACGGCATTGCCTTCCGGGAGGACAGCACCAACTCGCAGACCAGGTTCAAAAGGAACAAGATAAGGAACAAGATTTTTCCCCTGTTCGCCGAAATCAATCCATCTTTTCTCAGCGTCTTTTCGAGGGAGATGGAGCATTTTTCCGAGGTTGACTCCGTGACGGACAGTTATTTCGAAGCCGTGCGCCCGGGGATCTGCCTCCCTGTCGGGAAAGGAGAGGTCCTCAAGGCGGATATCGAGGCCCTCAAGAAGGACCCCAACTGGAAGTACGTCCTTTTCAGGCTGCTGGAGCCATACGGGTTTACTGCCGACACGCTTTCCGCCCTTCAGCGTTCCCTTGCCGACCCCCTTGGCTTCGGAGGCAGGTATTTCTCCTCCCCTTCGTTTACGGCTGTCCTTTCTCCCTCCGCCCTAACGGTCCTCCCCTGCGACGCAGTAGTTCGGGACGACACTCCTGTGACGGTGGTGGAAGGCCCCGGAGATTACAGTTTCGGGGACGTTTCCTTCAGGGTGAGCGTGCGTCCCTGGCTCATGGGCGAGAGCCCGGTTCGGCCCCGCGGGACCCTTCTTTTTGATTCCAAGGCGTTTACCTTCCCCTTCAAGGTCCGTCCCTGGGCCGACGGAGACTGGATGGTCCCCCTCGGGATGAAGGGGAGGCGCAAGCTTAGCGACATCTTTTCGGACGAGAAAAAGGGAATTATCGAGAAAGGAAAAGCCGGAGTGATCGCTCACTCCGGCTCCCGTGCCGATGCAATTCTCGGCGAAAGAATCGACGATTCCATGAAAGTGACTCCATCCACCGTTTCGGTGGTGGAAATCAAGATTATCTGAAATTTATTTCATAGGGAAGACGGGCGAAGAAGAGCTCGCCCCTGCCCTTTTTCTGCCAGGTCTTTGACCAGTCCTTGAGGGTCTTGACCGTTTTCCCAAGGTCCTTTCCAGCAAAGACATAAGGCTCTTCGGGGAGAGTGTTCATCGACACCATGAGCATCTGCATGAAAGTCATCTGGGCGGGATACTCCACGATGTTCCAGCCTTCGAGGGAAGGATTCGCGTCGGGACTTGCGATGCTCGCCGCATA
>CAMOVV010000174.1 GCA_946627685.1 uncultured Bacteroidales bacterium | reverse complement strand
CTCTTCGAGGATTGTCTTTGACAACGGCCATGTGACCTATTATCTGAACGGCCAGGTCACCGTCGAGTTCGACGCCTGGTCCGCCGACTGGTATAACCGCAAAAACAGTGGCAAGTGGGCTGAGCACAGCGAGTACGGCCTCTCCCGCATCGGCCATATCTGCCTCCAGGACCACGGCTTCCCCGCCTGGTTCCGCAACATCAAGATTAAGGAACTCCCCGACAAGCCCGTCGAGAAAGACCTTTTCAACGGCAAGGACCTGACCGGCTGGGACCTCTACGGCACCGATCCCTGGTATGCCGACGAGGACGGCAACCTCGTGTGCGAGAGCGGTCCGGACAACGAGTACGGCTATCTCTGCACAAAGGAGTATTACGATGATTTCGACCTCTCCCTCGAGTTCAAGCAGGAGGCCAACGGCAACTCCGGCGTGTTCGTCCGTTCCTTCGTCCAGATGCCCGGACAAATCGTTAACGGCTGGCAGGTTGAGGTGGCTCCCAAGGGCCATGACACGGCCGGCGTCTATGAGTCATACGGCCGCGGATGGCTCTATCAGATTCCTGATGACAAGGAGAATATCCTCAAGGAGGGCGAGTGGAACACCATGCGCATCCGTCTGGAGGGCGACCATCTGCAGTCCTGGCTCAACGGCGAGCCCATGACCGACATCCATGACTCGAAAATCGGCGCGGGCCGCGGTCGCATAGCCCTGCAGATACATGACGGCGGCGGCATCAAGGTCCGCTGGCGCAACATTCACGTCAAGACGCTGTAGTTAGCGGTAGATACCGAAAAGAGCCGAACCGGAGCCTGACATGGAAGCATAGAGGGCTCCGGATTCGTATAATGACTGCCTGATGGCGGCGAGCTGGGGATGGGAGGCGAACACCGTGGCCTCGAAGTCATTGTAAACAAAATGTTTCCAGTCTTTCACCGGGCGTTTCAACGCTTCCGTCAGTGGGATGTCTTCCACTCCTTCGGGAAGGGCGAAGGCGGGGTTCTCGCGGGGGACGATTCCGCCGTAGGCCTCTTTGGTTGACACGGAAATCCCATCCGGGACGATGATTTTAAGCTGACAGCCGTCAAGGTCGAGGTCTATGGGCTCGAGGATTTCGCCGTGGCCCGTCCCTCTCATCGGTCGGTTGTAAACAAAAAAGGCGCAGTCGCTTCCGAGGCGTGATGCGTAGGAGGTGAGCCTGTCTTCGTCAAGGCCTAGGCCGGCGATATCGCTGAGGCAGCGAAGGGTGAAGGCGGCGTCGGCCGAGCCTCCTCCAAGGCCGGCCCCGACGGGAGAGGTCTTTTCGAGGAAAATCTTTACAGTCGGAAGGGTATAGTCCTCTGAAAGAAGGAAATAAGCCTTGGCGCAAAGATCGGAAAGAGGGTCCCAGTCCACCCCTTCTTCCCGGGCGATGGTTATCATCAGCTTCCCGTCCGGAGAGATGCCCTGGGAGACCGCGTCCCCATATCTTGCAAAAAGGGAGGCTGAGGTGCGGCTGTAGTCATTTCCCGTTATAACCTCCAATGTGTCAGTAAATTCTGATGAAGGGAAAAAGACGGTGTCAATATCGTGGAAGCCGTCCTCCCTTTTTCGGAGAACGCTCAACCCGAGGTTTACCTTTACATTCGGATGGACAATCATATCCCCATTTCCATTTCCCTGCGGATGTCCTTTTCCTTGATGGACTCCCGCTTGTCGTATTCCTTCTTTCCCCGCGCAAGGGCGATGTTGAGCTTGGCATAGCCGTTGTCGGCGATGAATAGCTTGACGGCCACGATGGTCATTCCCTTTTCCTTGTCGGCGTGCCGCAGATGCCTCAGCTCCCTCTTGCTCAGAAGGAGTTTCCGGTCCCTTTTAGGCTCGTGCTGGCCCCATGAACCCCAAAAATACTGGGAAATGTTGAGGCCCCGCACCCAAAGCTGTCCGCGGGTGTCAAAATAGCAGTAAGCGTCTGCAAGAGAGGCTTTTCCGGCCCTTATCGACTTGATTTCAGTCCCCACGAGCACAATGCCGGCCGTGTAGGTCTCCACGAAAAGATAGTCGAAGGAGGCCCGCTTGTTGGAAATCTGTATTTTGCTCTTGGCTTTCGGCATGTGAGGCTGTTTTCGGACTGCAAAGATAATAATATGCCGCGTCATCCGGAAATGATGCGGCATTTTATTCTTTCATCGGGCCTGAAAGAGTCAGGCGGCTATTTCATGTTTGCGACCTTCCTGATGAACAGTACCGGATGCTGATGAAGGATTTCCCGTTTTGTCATGTACTTAGATTATCATGCCGGTCCTTTGAACTTTTCGTTACGGCCTGAACCTGATGCTGACAAGGGAGTTTTTTTCTTTGCCGGGGGCGATTTTGATGTAAGTGACGGCGAGTACGTTGCCGTCAGGCAGAATCTCCACTCCGGAATAGCCGCAGTCCCAGCTTCCGTAGCTGTGCATGAGCTTGATTCGTTTATCGCCCGGGCGTGCATTGACGGCATCGTCGTAGCTGCCGACCCAAGCCGTGAAATGGTTCCTCGTGGGACTGTCGGGGGCCGTGTCGCGGAAACAGACCACCAGCCTTCCGTCAGGGAGATATCTTGCCATGTGGCGGTCTCCGGTCAGGGACCAGGAGGTCTCGACCGGCTTTGACCAGTGCTTTCCGCCGTCGCGGGAGGTCATCATCAACGACCTTCCCTCGTGGGTGTTCTCCCTCATGATGCAAAGGATTTCTTTCCCGTCGGGAGATGGGATGAGGCAGGGTTCGCATGGGGATTTTCCTTCCACGGCAGCCACGCGCCGGGGTTTCCTCCAGGTCAGGCCGCCGTCTTTGGAGATGCTCTGCCAGACGGTCAGGGGGCTTTCGTCCTTGTCTTCATGACCCCTGTGGTACAGGCCCAGCCAGTTTCCGTTTTTCAGACGGACGACGCTGCTGAAGGCCATTACGCAGGGCATGCCCAGGCTCTTTGCCCTCGTCCAGGTTTCCCCTCCGTCCTCGCTGCAGCTCATTCCCATATCCGGCCGGCCGGTGAAACAGAACAGCCTTTCCTTTCCCTTCTTGTCGGTCATCAGGTACAGGCTGGGGCAGTTCACCATCCCTTCCCATTCCTTCGGCGCATCTTCCACCTTCCATGTCCTGCCTCCGTCCGTTGTCCTTGCCAGAAATCCGGCCGGTCCTCCGTGCCCTTTGCTCCATGCGCAGAGAATAGTGCCGTCCCCAAGCGTCACGGTGGTGGGATGGCCGTTGTAGAGGGTTTCGGTGCCGCGCTGGACGATTGTCTGAAGGGAATGGTCTCCGGATAGGTCGATAAATTCCTGGGCCCGGGCCGTGGAGGGCATCAACAGGCCAAGCGTCAGGATATAGGAAAGAATTCGTTTCATGTCCAAAAGATAGGAAAAAAAGCATGAAACCATGCAAAAACCTGTCTTTTTTGAGAAATGATCGAAAAAGACAGGCTGACAGTGGTTTTTATGTCTTTTAGAGAGGCTTTTCAGGAATGGGGCCGCCTGTCATCGGGGCCAGGTATGGTGATTTCGCGAAGTAGGCTACTTAGGAGCGATTTCTATCAGCACCGCCTCGTTGGAAGCCAGCGGACAGGAATACCAGCCTGATGGAGTGCAACTTAGTTTAACTTCGCCGAAAGGACTCGTGGCCGTCACGTTCTTGCCGTCAGCCCTGAAAAGGAGCGTGTGGGCCTTGGGTGACTCATCATAAGGGTCGTCTGCAGATGTGACGAAAACGGCCCGGGAACCGTCCCCGCTGCGGGAGACCATATTGCCTACGACAAGAGGGCTTCCGTCATCGGCCTGGAGGCCGGAAATAAAGCCGTTGTCAAATACCTTGACGCCCTTCTGGCCGACACCCTCCAGCCAGGACGTGCTTTCAAAACCTACGAATGAAGTGGCGTTCCTGCGATATTTCATGTAAGGCTCCGCGATGGCGTGAATCTCGGCGTTCATCTTCTTCAGCC
>CAMOVV010000173.1 GCA_946627685.1 uncultured Bacteroidales bacterium | reverse complement strand
GACAATCTCACCGGCTTGGATGCTGACTTCCAGCTCCTTCTTCAGATGGACATTTGTGTTATCGACAAGGAACGAGAGCCGGTGGTATTCTTTCTCCAAATCGGCCAGACGGATAATCTCGGGAGCGTCGTTGGGACTTTCCATGTCGTGGACTTCGAAGGTCGTGAAGTTGCAGGCGACAATCCAGCGGGGAGCCATTGACAGCGGCAGTCCGGCGGCATAACGGCGCCCCTGCTGATAAGGAGTGAGTTCAGCGCCGTCGCTTTGCCTGGCTTTGGCCGACAGGTCCACGTGAGAACCCTTCTGCTCAATCAATACCTTTGTGGAGTGGATGTAACAGTCGATGAAATCAGAACCTTTCTCTTTTGTAATAGTCTTTACAGGCATCTCGAACTCCATCATCTTCGTGGGGTTGTCAATGCCGAATACGGTGTGCAGAAGGTCTATCCAGAAGCGCTGTGTCTCGCCCTTCTCATAGCCTTTGCCTGCCCATTCCTGGACAAAGGCTTTCGCCGCCTGTTTCTGGATTTTAGGATTCCTTATCATTTCTCTATGATGTTCAAAAGCCTTCTGATATGGCTGGAAACGTGTGCCGGCTTTGTCGGGTCGGATTCCGTTTCAATGTTGTCCAGGAAAACGAAACAGTCTTTCTCTGAATCAATTATGGCTATCCATGTGTGCATGGAGTTTTTTAACGGTATGCTGTATGCTGTCGCCGCTCCTCCCGTCGCTATTGTCGTCAGTACTGCAAGGCCGACCCCCAAGGCGACTTTTTCCCTGTAATCTTTCTTCTCCCGTATAAAACCGTTCGTGAAGACAAGTATTCCGTACCTCTGCCCGTTCTCCTCGAGCAGCCTGTCCGCCAGATAGGGAATCGGGGCGCTGGCCGCCTGTTTGGGATTGACGTCCCTCAAAGAGGCTATCGCATCCCTCCACTGCGGGTCTTCAGAGTCCAAATCTACGTGGATGGTTTTACCTGTTGGAATGGCAGACAGTTTCAGCGCTTCCTCTATCAGCCTCGAGCATTCATTTGACAGGGAGTCGTCGTAATAAAAATTCTCGCCGCCTTCCAGGATGGAGATATATGCAAAGGGGGAAACGATTGCCGCATTACGGACTTCCCGTATGTCATTCTTTGAGATATATCTGCTTGCAGAACAGGAACTGAAAGTCAGTATGGCGGTGATGCCCAGTATGAGGATGCGGTTGACGTTCATGGCGGATACCCTTTTGAGGACTCTAAAGATACAAATAAATTTTAAGAAACGATTCAAAACCGCTTGTCCGGGACTTGGAGCCCGGGGGCTCCCGGTATGGAATAATCAGGAAAACGCGTTTGGACGCCGGAATGCGCTTTTTAGTCAAAAAAATCGTCAAAAAGCACAGAATGAGCCGAAAACGTGCTAAATTTGTGTCATGTTCAGGACTATACTAAGGCATGTCAAGCAGTACAGGCGGGCGGTGATCCTGACTCCGGTGTGGACGTCGCTGGAGGTGGTGATGGGAGTGTTGATTCCATACGCCACGGCCTCCCTCATCGACAAGGGAATCAGCGCCGGAGACATCCGCCAGGTGTACAGGTACGGAGCCATTATGGTGGGTATCGCCTGCCTGTCGATGCTTTTCGGCATCCTGGCCGGGCGTTTTGCGGCCTACTCGAGCACGGGCGTGGCTGCGAACCTCCGCGATGCCATGTACCGCAACATCCAGAGATTCTCCTTTTCCGACATCGACAAGTTCGGCACGTCCTCCCTCGTGACCAGGATGACGACGGACGTGGCCAACATCCAGGGAGCCGTGCAGATGCTGCTGAGGGTTTCCTTCCGCGCCCCGCTGAACCTTGTTTTCAGCATATTCATGTGCCTTTTCATAGATTCCCGGCTCTCCCTGGTCTTCCTTGTCGCCATGGCCGTCCTGACCGTCTGCCTGGCCCTTCTCATTACCAGGGCCGCCAGGCTCTTCAAGGAGATTTTTCCGAAATACGACGCCATCAACCTTGTGGTGAAGGAAAACATCGATGCCATCAAGGTGGTGAAGGCCTATGCCCGGGAGCACCATGAAATGTCCAAATTCGACAAGGCGGCCCTCTCGCTTTACTCCCTCAACGTGAAGGCGGAGAGCCTGATGGCCCTCAACGGCCCCGTGATGAATCTGGTGGTCTATGCCTGCATCATCACTCTCAGCTGGTTCGGGGCCCGTCTTATCGTGGGAGGAAGCCTCACTACCGGGGAACTGACGTCGCTGTTCACCTACATAATGACCATCATGGGCTCTCTCATGATGCTTTCCATGATTTTCGTCCAGCTGACGCAGAGCGCGGCCAGCGGGGGCAGAATCGCCGAAATCATCAACGAAATCCCCGATATGGCCGATTCCCCGGAGCCTCTGATGCAGGTTCCCGACGGGAGGGTCGATTTCAATCACGTGTTCTTCTCCTACAAGGCGGCCGGCGACGCCGGAGTCATCGACACTTCGTCACTTGAGGCCGGAGACTACGCCCTGAACGACATCGACCTCCATTTCGCCGCAGGGGAGACAATCGGAGTTATCGGGGGCACCGGCAGCGGCAAATCTTCCTTGTGCTCCCTTATCCCGAGGCTCTATGACGTCACCTCGGGCTCCGTCATGGTAGGAGGCAAAGACGTCAGGTCGTACGACCAAAAGGCGCTCAGGCAGAAGGTCGTGACCGTCCTCCAGCAGAGCGTGCTCTTTTCCGGGACCATTCTCGAGAACCTCCGCTGGGGCAATCCGGAGGCCACCAGGGAAGAGTGCGTCGAGGCCTGCAAGGCGGCCTGCGCTGATGAGTTCGTTTCTTCCTTCCCGGACGGCTACGACACCGTCATAGACCAGGGCGGTACAAATGTCTCGGGAGGCCAGAGACAGAGGCTGTGCATAGCCAGGGCTCTTCTTAAAAAGCCTGTGGTGCTGATACTTGACGATTCAACTTCCGCGGTGGATACCGCCACCGATGCCGAAATCAGGAAGACTTTCGCGCAGAGGATACCCGGGGTGACGAAATTCATCATCTCGCAGAGAATCCTCAGCATCATGGACGCGGACAGGATCGTGGTCATGGACGGGGGCAGCGTGAGCGGCGTGGGAAGCCACGCTTCGCTGCTTGAAAACAATGAGATTTACCGGGACATCTGGTCCATGCAGACTTCCGGGGGAGAGGGGGACTTCGATGGTCCCGAAACAGGCGTGAAGGAGGCGCGGACGTAGGATATGCCACCCGGATTCAACATGAATGACCGCTCCCGCGGAAGGGACGCCCGAATGATGGGGGCCGGCATCGGCGACCTCAAGGGAGCCAAGTCGGTATGGCGCCTTTTCTCGCTGATATTCAAGCGTTACAAGCTCGCCCTCCTGGTGGTCGCGGTCTGCATAGTCGCCTCTACCCTCGCAACCCTCGCTTCCACCCTTTTCACCAAAACCCTCATCGACGACTATATCCTCCCGATGGTGGGAAGCGGTTCCTCCGACTTTTCCCCCCTTGCAAGGGCCCTGCTCAAGCTTGCAGCCGTCCTCCTTGTCGGGACCGCCGCTTCCTATGCGTACAGCCTCATCATGATACATGTGGGCCAGGGGACGATGCTGACCCTTCGCAAATCCCTCTTCTCCCACATGGAGTCCCTGCCCCTGAAGTATTTCGACGACAACTCCCACGGAGACATAATGTCCGTCTATACCAACGACGTGGACACCCTGCGCCAGGTGATAGGAAGCACCCTCCCGAGGCTCTTCCAGTCCGTGATGACGATTGTCTCCACCTTCGTCTCGATGATTGTGCTGAGCCTTCCGCTCACCCTCGTCTCCATCTTCCTCGCCTTCGTCATGTTCAAGGTGACGACCTCCCTTGGGAAACTCTCGCGCAAGTATTTCACCGCCCGCCAGCGTAACCTCGGAAAAATGAACGGCTTCATCGAGGAAATGGTCTCCGGGCAGAAGGTGGGGAAGGCGTATTGCCACGAAGAGG
>CAMOVV010000172.1 GCA_946627685.1 uncultured Bacteroidales bacterium | reverse complement strand
AAGGGTCGAACCTGGCGTCGGGATAAATGTCAAGTATGGATGCAAAGCCGTAGGCGGACACGACCGTAAGCAGGGCGCTGCCGAGGGCGACGAGAAAATGTGTGCGGAATCCGGCCCCTTTTGACCTCAATTCCCTCTCAATGCCGATGGCCCCGCCAAGCAGTCCACCGATTAATATCCTGATTATTAGTCCAATGGAGATATTCATACGAAATCAATCTACGTCTGTTCACAAATTTAAGAAAAATAATCTGGACAAAAAACGATTTGGGACGCGTGGCTACAGGGCCAGCCTGAGGCCGATGTCCCAGCGGAAGGGCTTTTCCAGCTGGAAAAAGCTGTTGCCTACCGATTTGAAATAGAATACGGGAGACTGCTCCCCTGTAATGTTGTCCGCCCTTGCGAAGAGGATATATTTCCCGAAATGGAAGGAAACGTCTGCGCCCAAATCTCCGCGCAAGGGGTCGCTCAGGGTGTTGTCTTCATTCCACCAGATGCGTCCGCGGCCGTTCCAGTCCGCTCCGAGAACGATTTTCCGCAGGGTGGCATCAGTTTCGACAGTATATGAAGCCCTGGCATAGACGGTGTTCGCGGGAGCGTAGGGAACGTGTTTCCCGCTGTAGTCGTTGTTCCCGTCGTTGAAACGGTCGAAGCGTGCGTCCGTGAAGCCGTAAGCCGCATCGATTTCGAGTCCTTTCCATGAAAAGGCCGCCGAGGCCTCCACTCCGGCGGAATGGGACCTGCCAGCGTTTTTCATCATCCTTCCGGTGGATTTTCCCGGAGGAAAGACGGTTATCTGCTGGTTCCTGCAGGAAATGTAAAATGCTGTAAACGAGAGATTCAGGAGAGAGGATTCAGTCTGCCTGGAGAATTTGAAACCCGTCTCGGCGTCAAGGCTTGTCTCCGGCCTGTACCTTGTGTTTTCCGCCGTCACGGGATTGTCGGTGAGGAAGACGTTATACTGCTCTTCCATGAGGCGGCTCTGGAGTATATCGGAGAAAATCTGGGTGTTGAAACCGCCTGCCTTGTAGCCCTTCGCCCCGCTTATAAAGAATTTGAGGTCAAGGCCTTCGCCTAAGCTGAAATCACGGACGGCCGACAGCTTCGGCAAAATCTGGAAGCCGCTCTCCCCTATTCCTCCCTCATACGTTGTGAGGGCTTCCTTGAAGTCGGATGTCCGGAAGTCCCTGTCGGCGGGAATTATCGCCAGATGCAGGAAGGCCTCCGAGTCATAGTCCATGTGATTCCCTTCATAATCCAGCCTGAGTCCGGCGCCGAGCGTCCATTTCCCCAGGGTGAACCAGGATTCGTGATATGCAGCGATATTATAGGTAATCAGGCGAAAATCGCTGGTAATAGGAAAATTATCTTCAAGGAAAGCGGTCTTGTATCCGAGCATTCCCAGTCCCTTGTTCGCATTGGACAGGATAAGGGAATTTATGCCGTCGGGGCGGAAAACCACCGGGGCGGACATCTTGTTCCGTTTGTAAAAGCCGAAAACCCCGCTCTGATGGTTCCACCAGGAAGGATGCCGCCGTGGTCTCAGGATAAGCTCCTGGGTGAGGGTCAGCTGTTTCTGGCTCTGCCTCAGCGTGAACATGTCCGCGGTGGTGAAATCCTGGTCCATGTCCATCCTGTCGAAAAGGCCCTGAAAACTTGTAATGCTTCCGAGGGTGAATTTCGGAGCGTACCAGTCAAGTTTCACGGCCTCGGTGAAATTCAGGCGCCTGTAGCCCGACTCCCGGTTATAATTGACCAGAAACAACTCTCCATCAATGTATTGCCGGTAGGGATACCCTCCCTCTTCCAAGGCCCCCGCCCAGAACAGATTCTCGAATTTCAGAGTCGGGGAGATATCCTTCTTTATGCGGAAACGGCCCGAGAGTGAGTTGCCGCGGTCCCTGCTTCCGTCAAATTCGTTGACGTGGAAGCCGTCGCTGCGGCTGAACGCGAGAGCGCCGCCGAAAGTGTCGTTGTAGGCTGAAACGTTTGCGCGGACCCTCCCGGCCGAGCCTATGCGCGCCATGGCCATCAGTCCGTTGTAATCTCCCGGCGCGAGGGTGGTCAGGCTCAGAAGGCCGGTAAGGGAGTTCCTGCCGTAGAGGGTCCCCTGCGGGCCGCTGAGAAAATCCACCCGCCTTATGTCAAGAAAATCAGTATCATAGGCATTCTTGTCCATCACGGGAACATCGTCGATGTAGAGGCCGACTACGGGATTGTCAATCCTCGAGCCGAATCCCCTCATATAAATGGAGGAGGTCATGGATGAACCGTAATCGGGGGTGTTGAGATTGGGAACTATGCCCCCGAGGGACTTCGGAGCCGTCAATCCCCTTTCGGAGATTTCTTCCATCGTGACGGAAGCCGAGGTTGACGCAAGTTTTTCAATCGGGATGATTTGCTTGGCCGAGGCCGTGATTCCCGCTCCCGCAAGGGTGTCCTGCGCGGGAAGAAACATGGCCCAGGCCGCAATCAGGGAGAGAGCTGTCATCAAAGGGCTTTCAGGATGTTTTCGAGGCTTTCCATATCGCAGTCAGCCGTGGCCCAGGAAGTTACGAAACGGCAGAGGTCATAGCCCCCTTCAGCCGGAGCCCATTTTTCAAAGCATACATCTTTTTTCAGGGCCTCCATGGCGTCCCTGCGCACGAGGATGAACTGCTGGTTGGTCGGCGAAGGAGCGAAGACCTTCCCCACCCCGTATTTCTCGAAAAGAACAGGGATTTTCGCCGCGAGGCCGTCGGCATGTTTCCCTATTTCGGTGTAGAGCCCGTCCGTAAAGAGGGCGTCGAACTGGACCCCGATGAGACGGCCCTTTGCAAGAAGAGCTCCGTGCTGCTTGACCCTCGTGAAGAAATGAGCAGGCACCCTGCCTTTGGGAAAGACGACGGCTTCTCCGCAAAGGGCCCCGCACTTAGTCCCTCCGATATAAAACGCATCGCAGTGGGAGGCGAGGAAAGGCAGGTCCACGTCGCTTTCCTTCGAAGCGAGGCCGTAGGCGAGCCTGGCTCCGTCCACGAAAAGACGGGCGCCGAACCTGTGGCAGATATCATGGATTTCCTTCAGCTCAGCCGCCTTGTATATGGTCCCGAGCTCAGTCGGGAATGAAATGTAAACCAGCGCAGGCTCGGCCATGTGGTCGCAGGTCTCGTCGGAATGCCATCCCGCGAGGAAATCTTCCAAAGCCTTGGGAATAATCTTCCCGGCATTCTCCCCCTCGCCAGAAGGCAGGGAAAAAACCTTGTGTCCGGTATATTCAACGGCTCCGGCCTCGTGGACGTTTATGTGGCCGGTGTCCGCCGATACCACGCCCTGCCAGGGCTCAAGCATGGAATCTATGACGGTGGAATTGGCCTGGGTCCCGCCTGCAAGGAAAAACACCCCTGCGTCAGGGTCATTTGCCGCAGCGCGGATTTTCTCCCTTGCGGAATCGGAGAATCTGTCGAAACCATAAGTGGAGGTATATTCACCGTTAGTCTCCCCGAGCCTCTTGAGAACGGCCGGATGGCAGCCGTTATTATAGTCGCAGTCAAAAAAAACCATTGCGTTCAGTTATTGGAGTTCGGGGACAAAATTACCAAAAATTGCTTATCTTGCGGCAAAATAGAACAGTTTATGTATAAATTTATCGAAAACTCCTCCTCCCATCCCACATACATCCTCAGCATTGCCAATCACTGCAGCCTGATGGAGGCTCTGAAAGCCTTCTGCGGGGAAAAGAACATCCTTTCTGGAGAGATTCGCGGACTGGGGGCAGTCGGCAGGGCCACCCTCCGGTATTACAGTCCTATAACGAAGAAATACGAAGACCACCGCTTCGACGAGCAGATGGAAGCGGCTTCAATCACCGGCAATATCTCCCGCAAGGATGGAGAAGTGTACCTCCATGTCCATGCCGTTTTCAGCAGGAGCGACTGTTCCTGCATAGGCGGCCACCTTCTTGACGCGACAATCAGCGGGGCCTGCGAGCTCTTCATCGAAGACCTC
>CAMOVV010000171.1 GCA_946627685.1 uncultured Bacteroidales bacterium | reverse complement strand
GGACTTGCCCTTGACGAAGTTCTCGGAGCAGTACCAGATTCCCTTGTACTTTCCGGTCTCGCCCCAGGAGTTCTTCACCATGTAGAACTTCTTGCCGTTCTGGTCCTTGGCGATGCCGTAGATGTGCATTCCGTGGTCGTCGGTAGTGGTCTTGTTGTCGAAGCCTTCCTGGCGGTAGGCCTGGTCGGGAACGATTTCCACGGGAGCCTGAGGCTCGGCGGACTCACCTTCGGGCCTGCGGCCCACCCACCTTTCCTGGTCGGAACCGGAAGTGGACGTAGCGGCGGGAAGAAGGACGCCTACGCCGTTGCGGTCAAAGCCCCTTTCGCTGCAGTCGGTACCCCAGGCGAGGGTGTAACCTTTCTCGATGGCCGCGTCGATTACTTCCATGAACTCGTCGATGGGGACGTTCCATGCCATGTCCCAACGCCAGTTGTCGCATACCTCGATGGCGAACTCGGTGTAGAAGGGATGGTGGGTGAAGGAAGTGAGGGTCACATAGTTGGAAGGGTCGATGCCCATGGCGTCACGGTAAGAGGCGGGGGTGTAGGTCACGCCGTCCACGGTGAAGGTCTCGGGGCATTCGCCGAGGTAGGTATCGACAATCGCGACGAAACCTTTCTTCCAGTTGGGTGAAAGGGTGCGGTTGGGGTTCTTCGCGACGGCCTCGACATAGGACTTGGTGGTGGCGTCGAGTTCTCCGTGAATGGGAAGGGGCTGGAGGCCGGGCATCGCGCTCTGGGGCACGAGGCCGTAGTCGGCGGCTACGTGAAGCACGTCGTCAGCCTCGCTTCCTGCGGCGAAATTGAGGTGGCCGTCCACGCGGACATACTTGTCGGCCCTGTCCTGATAGGACTTGCTCACAACGAACATTTCAGAGAAATCGGGATATTTGGCAGGGTCGGTGATATTCTTGATTCTGATGGCCTCCGACTCGAGGAAGGAGAGGGTCGAGAAGCACCAGCAGGTGCCGGAGCGGTTCTGGTTCTTGATGGAGGTGATGGGATTCTCCTTCACCGTAGTGAACTGATACTCATAAGTCTTGGGCCTGGGAGCCTGGGAAGGCTGGGCGGAAGCGGCTACGCAGAACATGGCTGCGCCGGCCAGGAAAAGGGTTCTGAACATGTTCATAATTTATACGTTGGTGTTGTAGTAGTTCGTTCCTTACAAATATAACTAAATTTTATATTTTTGCATCCGAATGGAGAAAACAATTCTATATATTCACGGAATGGGGGGAGGGGCGGACAGCAGGATTCCCTCGATACTCAGTTCCCGCATCGGGGATTTCCTGCCCCCGGGCGTTTCCTGCAAGGTGATAATCAGGACCTACGATTTCAAGCCGGAAAAAGGGAGTCTCCAAATCGCCGGATGGGTGGAGCAGGAGCGGCCCGACCTCGTAATCGGGGAGTCCCTCGGCGCCATCCACGCCCTTGCCGTCAAGGGATTTCCCCACATCCTCGTGTCCCCGTCCCTCGGGGCCCCGGGGTGGCTCTCATTTCTGTGCCGTCTCAGCGTCATTCCCGGCGCCCCATGGCTTTTCTCCAGGATATGGCATCCGAAAGAAGGTGACCGTCAGGAGCTTGTCTTCGACAGGGAACATCTTCGGGGATGGAAAAGTTTCGGGAAGAAGGCCCTCGCCAATTCCCCGCTCATGGGAGGAAGTGACTATTTCTTCGCCTTTTTCGGAAGACGAGACCATTACCGCCGCTACGGGGTGGTCAGCGTCAGGAAATGGATGGAGCGTTACGGAAAAGAAAGCTGCCGTATCTACGACGGCAGCCACTTTATGGAAGAGGAGTTCATCCTCTCTATGCTGATTCCGAAGATAAAAGAGGTCCTCGGCCTTTAGACTGTCCTTCCGGGATAGGCTTCAAGGCCCTTGGCAAAGATATTCATGGCCTTTTTAAGCTCTTCTACCTCAAGAACATAAGCAATCCTTACATGATTGATTCCCTTTCCGGGAGTCTTGTAGAACGAGGCGGCCGGAGTGACCATGGTCGTCTCCCCGTCTATCCTGAACTCGGTGAGCATCCATCTGCAGAAGGCCTCGGCATCGTCCACGGGAATCTCCGCGATGGTGTAGAAGGCTCCCATCGGAAGGGGAGAGAAGACACCCGGCATCTCGTTGAGGGCCTTCACCGTGAAATCTCTTCTCCTTATATATTCTTCCTTGACCGCGTCAAAGTACTCCGCCGGAGTGTCGAGGGCGCCGAGGGCCGCGACCTGGCCGTAAACGGGAGGGCAGAGGCGGGCCTGGGCGTATTTCATCGCAGCGGCCATCACTTCCTCGTTCTTGGACGCTATGCAGCCGAGACGGCAGCCGCAGAGGTTGTATCTCTTTGACACCGAGTCCACGAGGATGACGTTACGCTCGGCCCCGGGAATGTTCATCGCGGAGAAGTGGGGCTGGTCGGTGTAGCAAAATTCCCTGTAAACCTCGTCGCTGATGAGGAAGATGTCGTGCCTGAGGCAGAGCTCTCCGAGGGCGAGGACTTCCTCCTTCGTGTAGAGGGTGCCGGTGGGGTTGCCGGGATTGCTGATGAGGATGGCCTTGGTGCGGGGGGTGACAAGTTTCTCGAACTCGCTCATGGGAGGAACCTTGAAACCGTCCCTGATGTCGGTGGGAACGGCTTTCAGGGTGATGCCGTTCATGAAGCAGAAGGTGTTGTAGTTGGTGTAGTAAGGCTCCATGACGATGAGCTCGTCACCGCTGTCGCAGGTAATCCTGAGCGCCATGTCCACGGCCTCGCTCCCGGCCACGGTCATGAGAAGGTCCTTGGGCTGGAGGTCGATGCCTATCTTGTTGTAGTATTTCGCGCACATGTCTCTCCTCAGCTCGATGAGGCCCGCGGAGTTGGTGTAGGAGATGTGGTCCATGGAGTTGGAGCGGACAGCGTCGAGCGCGCAGGCGGGGGATTTTATGTCGGGGGCGCCGACATTCAGGTGATATACCTTGACGCCCGAGGCCTTGGCGGCATCGGACAGGGGAACAAGCTTTCTGATTGCTGAAGCGGGCATCCGGACGGCCCTTGAGGAAATGTTTGCCATGTGTATGAACGAAATTTCTGTTATTCGGGGTTCAAAGATAGTGATTATATTTTTATATTTGCACCCGGACTTGACAAAATACTCACCCCATATGGCAACATTCAGGCAAATAGCGTTGGAAGAGGCTGCGGCCCACGAACCGGGAAGGCATTACGCCCAGCCCGGTCCGGTATCATCATATTTCGGAAGGAACGTCTTCGACATGGAAAAAATGAAAAAATACCTGTCGAAGCCCGCCTTCGAGGCTGTCATGGCCGCAAAGACCTCCTCCGCCAAAATCGACAGGGATGTGGCCGACGAAATCGCTTCCGCGATGAAAACCTGGGCTCTGGAGATGGGAGCCACCCATTACACCCATATCTTCCAGCCGCTTACGGGCACGACGGCAGAGAAGCACGAGGCCTTCGTCTGCGTCAAGGACGGAAAAGCCTTCGAGAATTTCAGCGGCACGGCCCTCGTCCAGCAGGAGCCGGACGCTTCCAGTTTCCCCAGCGGAGGCCTCCGCAACACCTTCGAGGCCAGGGGATACTCCGCCTGGGACCCGACTTCGCCCGTATTCATTCTTGACAGCACCCTCTGCATCCCCTCTGCCTTCGTCTCATACAACGGCGAGGCCCTGGACATGAAGGTTCCCAGCCTCAAGGCGCTGGAAGCCATCGACAAGGCCGCAACCGCCGTGGCCGTCCTCTTCGACCCCAACGTCAATCACGTCAGCGTCAACCTCGGCCTGGAGCAGGAGTATTTCCTCGTGGATGATTCCCTCTACCACGCCCGTCCGGACCTCATGCTCTGCGGCAGGACGGTCATCGGCCACACTTCCGCCAAGGACCAGCAGTTGTCCGACCATTACTTCGGCGCCATACCCTCCAGGGTGGCCGCCTACATGCAGGACTTCGAGACCGAGGCCTACAAGCTTGGAATAGAACTCAAGACACGCCACAACG
>CAMOVV010000170.1 GCA_946627685.1 uncultured Bacteroidales bacterium | reverse complement strand
TCTGAAGCCGAAGCCGAGGGCAAGGGACGACTCGGGCTCATAGACGAAGGATGCATCGTTGAGCTGGAATTTCTCCAGGGTGGCCCTGAGCTCCTCGAACTTGTCGGCCTGCACCGGATACATTCCCGCGAAGACCATGGGCTTGACCTCCTCAAAGCCTGCAATGGCTTCGGAGCAAGGCCTTTCCACGTGGGTTATGGTGTCTCCCACCTTCACCTCCACGGCCCGCTTGATGCCCGAGATTATATACCCCACGTCCCCGCAGGAGACCTGTTCCCGGGGCTGCAGGCTCATTTTCAGGATTCCCACTTCCTCCGCCTCATATTCCATCCCGGTGTTGAAGAATTTCACCTTGTCGCCGCGGCGGATGCTTCCGCTCTCCACCTTGAAATAGGCGATGATGCCCCTGAACTGGTTGAAGACGGAATCGAAGATAAGGGCCTGAAGGGGGCCGTCCGGGTTTCCCTTGGGGGCGGGAATCCTCTCGACGATGGCGTCGAGGACGGGCGCTACACCCTCTCCCGTGCGGGCGGACACCTTGAAAACATCGGAGGGGTCGCAGCCGAGAAGGTCGCACACCTCGTCGGTCACTACCTCGGGCTGGGCCGAATCCATGTCTATCTTGTTGAGGACGGGAATTATCTCAAGTCCGTGGTCCACAGCGAGATAGAGATTGGAAATAGTCTGGGCCTGGACCCCCTGTGAAGCGTCCACGACCAGAAGGGCCCCTTCGCAGGAGGCGATGGAACGGGAAACCTCGTAGGAGAAATCCACGTGCCCCGGAGTGTCAATCAGGTTCAGGAGATACTTCTCCCCCTTATAGACATACTCCATCTGTATGGCATGGCTCTTTATGGTGATTCCCTTCTCTTTTTCAAGGTCCATGTCGTCCAGGACCTGGTTCTCCATGTCCCGGGAAGCGAGGGTGCCGGTGAGTTCCAGAAGGCGGTCGGCCAAGGTGCTCTTGCCATGGTCGATGTGGGCGATGATGCAGAAGTTCCGGATGTGTTTCATTTCATCTTCGCAAGGAAATCCGCAAGGGCCTGGAGGGACTGGGGCTCCTCCCATTTTGTGCGGTTGTCACGAAGGAAAGCGAAAAGGGCGCTCTTGTCGATATCCTTTAGGTTCATCAGGTCCTTCTTGTCGGCGGGAATGAGATTTCCCCCGACGTAGAGGAAATAGGCCGTCTTCCCTTCTTCCGCATCAGGGAGGTGCAGGACGGCGGTGGAATCGGAGGTGGACACCACCTCATAGGCCGTTTCCCCCATTTTCAGGGAGTCCCCGGCCTTCATTCCCTTCACATCCTGCGCCCCTGCGCCCTGGGAGAGCCCCAGGGCGAGAAGGGCGGGAATGGCAAGTTTAGTTATCTTATTCATTTTGACTACTGTACCTTAATAATCTGAACTATGGTCTCGGTGCTTCCGTCGGCGAAGGTGCAGACGGCCTCGACCTCATGACGTCCGGCGGTGAGTTTCACGGAGTCCGAAGACTGTTTCACGCCGTCATAGAGCCACACCACGGAAGAGGGTTCGTCTATGTCGCCGTAGCTGAGGGCGAAGTTGAAGGTGTCGCCGGCCTTATAGGCGGCCTCGGCTCCCGGGTTCACTATCACGATGACCTTTCCCTCGTCGAAGGGACCTACATCCGTGACAAGACGGACGGCGATTATAGGATTCGCGAAGGTGCCGTCTCCAAAATCAAGCGCCTCCCACTCCACTGCGGAAGAGGAATACGCTCCGTAATACACTCCGCCGTTGTCATAGTCGGTCTCGGAATACGGAATGTAATAGCCGTCCTCGTCCTTCACCTGCTTGAGGGCATAGCCGAAGACCACTTCCTGCCCGGAAGGTATCACATAGCCGTAATTCTTCACTTCCGCGTAGGACCATTTGAGGGATTCCTCGGTGGTGATTCCGGGAGATTCCACTTTATGGGTAAGCTGGCGTTTCCCGCCGCTCTCGATAATGGCGTCCGCCCTCTGGACGGAGACGCCCTGGAAGACGAAATGGATTTCGGACACCCTCATGCCTGCGTATTTGGCCAGTTCTTCGGCCGAGAACTTCACACCGGCCATGATGTCCATGACAGGCCACTCTTCACCGAATCCGAGGACGCTGACCCGATCCCCGATTTCCCCGTATTTCTTCAGTTCGGCCTCCTTGTCGTCATCCACGCCGCGAAGCACGACGTCGATGCGGATTTTCCCGGAGGAAAGGGTGAACTCTTTCTCAAAGGGAGTGTAGCCCTCCTTGCTCACGACAAGGACGAAATCCGCTCCGTCGGAATCTTCAAGCATGATGGAATAGTTGCCGTCCGCGTCCGTGGTGATATTATACTTGGCGGCCTTCTGCGCCTGGCGGGGGGACTTGAGAACCTTGACCGGGGACTTGGTGGCGGCGGCGGAAGCCGGCACGACGGACAGGGAGACGGCGGCGCCCTCGACAGGCTCGCCGGAAGTGTCGGTGACCGTGCCTATGACGCGGCGGCTAGGGTCGTAGTTGAGCGTAAACGAGGCGGAACCGCCGTTATACGCTATTTTGGAGATGTTGTAGCCGGTGGCTATTCCCGACCATCCTTCTGAACGGGGGTTGGAAAGGTCTGAAAATTCGGTGTTTCCGCTTTTTCCGGGATAGAAGAACCTGTCCGAATTGTACGAGGAAGGATCCTTCGCCATAGGGTCGGCGGAGATTATCCTGTAGCAGGGATGGTCTCCGATCTGGTTGATGGTCCAGTTTTCCCAGCGGGACGCGGCCGTCGAGCCGCCGACCTTCCTTGAAGACTTGTCTATGTGATAGACGATGATGCCGGAGGTGCCGAGGGGAGCGTCCCATTTGTTGGAGGCATCCCTGCACTCATAGAGGAAATACTCTCCTTCAGTGTCGGTCGGCGTGGTGTAGGCCACATTGTTGCTGACAGGCTGGAGGGTGTAGTCCCCTGAAGTCTTGATTTCCTTTATGGCGGAGCCGTCCATCCAGCCGAGCATCACCCTTTCGATGGCGCTCAGAAGGGGAGGAGTATTGCTGCTGTTGTTGTAACAGCCGTTGTCCATAAGGGAGAAGTTGCCGATTGTGACGGCCTTGCCGTTTTTCTCGTAATCGATGTCATAAAAATCGGGAAGGCCGAGCACATGGCCGAACTCGTGGCAGAAAGTGCCTATGTTGTCGTGGCGGGTGCCGGAGAGTTCGCGAAGCTCGGAGCTGCACGCATAGGAAACTATCCTTACCCCGTCGAAAGTCCTGGCATTGCTGCCGTAAAGGCCGTAGGCATGGGGCCAGATGGTGTTGGGGTCGGCTCCGCTGTGCGCCTCACTGTATCCCGCATAAAAATAATAGACGTTTTCCGCCACTCCGTCGCCGTCGTTGTCGTACTGGGAGAAGTCGGTAAGGTTCTGCGCGTGGATGATGTCGAGGGCTTCGGCAAGGAGGCCGTCGGGGTTCAGGTCATCGTCGTCTTCGTCGTTTCCGCCGTAGTCAGCCATGTTGCCGCTGACCTTGACCGGGCCTATCACGTCCCAGGAAGGCTCGAACGCCCCGCCTGAATTTTCGTAATAGTAGTCGCGCACGGAGCCGGTGGCCCCGTCGTCGGAGTAGCCCTCCTCGTTGAGCATCCTGTTGAACACATCGCCGGAAGTGGTGAACGCCACGTCGGCAAACTCGATGAGGACGACGAGGAATTTCTTCTGTCCCTGGGTGATGGAAGCCTTGTTGGGGCTCTTCGTGAGCCTTCTCTTGCCGTACGAGGTCTTCATGCCGGCCTTGGTGGACAGGGTCATCGGACGGAAGATTCCGTCCGCTCCCGCGGCGTACCGCGTGCCGGAGAGGTCGGTGTACCAGTGGTTATGCTCGTCGCCACGGAGGATGAGGGTGACGGTGGACCCGTCCTTCTGACGGATGGTCCTGGGGGTGGGGTCTGCTGGTATGGCGTGCAGGCACGTTATGGAAAGGGCCGCAAGGGCCAGGATTGACAATATCTTTTTCATGACTCTTATTGGGCTATGATGTAACCGCGCTTGTTGTCGTCCACAAGCCAGACTCTG
>CAMOVV010000169.1 GCA_946627685.1 uncultured Bacteroidales bacterium | reverse complement strand
TTTGACGGGTCTGCAAAAGTACGATATTTTTTTTACAATCAACCCTCCGGGGAACATTTTTTAGGCCGGAAGCCTCAAGGCTTGAATTCCTGGCGGTTGACGATGGAGCGTCCGAGGGTGAGGCCGTCGGCGTATTCGAGGTCGTCCCCGAAGCCCAGGCCCCTGGCGAGAGAAGACACTTTCACCCCGAAAGGAGCGAGCTTGCGGTAAATGTAGAACGCCGTCGTCTCCCCCTCCACATCGCCGCTCAGGGCCATGATCACCTCCGCTTCCCTCGGGTCGTTCACCTGCGAGGCAAGGGCTTCCACCCTCCCTATGAGCCGGTCCACCGTGAGATCGGAAGGGCCCGTGCCGTTTATCGGGGAAATAATCCCCCCGAGGACATGGTAGAGCCCGTGGTACTGGCCCGTGTCCTCGATGCTCATGACGTCCCTGACGCTCTCCACCACGCAGATAGTCTTGGAATCCCGGGACTTGTCGGAGCAGATGGAGCAGACATCCCCGTCTGAAATCATCATGCAGTTGCGGCAGTATTTCACCTCGTCGCGGAGGGCGTTGATGGCTCCCGTGAAATGGTGCACGTTCTCGGCAGGCTGCCGCAGAAGGTGGAGGGCCAGTCTCATGGCGCTACGGCTGCCTATCCCGGGAAGGGAGCCTATCGCACCGACGGCGTCCTCAAGGAGCTTGGACGGAAATTTCGTGAAAACCATTATTCCAGCGAGCTCAAGTGATATTCAATCAAGCCGTCCATCGGGTCGGAGAGGAAGGACGAGAACCTGATGCCGTAGCCGGCCCCGAGCCGGACAAGGACATCCTTGTACGCCGCGGCATAGCCTCCGCAGACCCCGACGTCGTACCCGGCGACATCATACTGGAGGAGAACCCTTTCCATGAAATCCGTGATATTCCTCTCGACGAGGCGGGTGACATACCCGTCATGCCCGTACCTTTCCATAATCCACGGGGCGAAAGAGCCGAGATACCTCGCGGGTGTGGGGCCGTGATAGACGTTCTCCACCACGGTGGAATAATCCACGGAAAAGGTCAGGGCGAACTCCCTCGAAATGTCCTCGGGCATCAGTCCTTTCAGGAAATCGGCCATGAAAAGCTTTCCGAGGCATGAGCCGGAGCCCTCGTCCCCGAGGATGTAGCCGGCCGAACGGACCCCCTTCACGATGGACTTCCCGTTGTAGAAGCCGCTGTTGGACCCCGTGCCGAGAATGGCCGTAATGCCGGCCTTCCTGCCGAAAACGGCCCTCGCGGCTGCAAGAAGGTCGGATGAATACTCTATTTCCTCAGCCCCGAAAAGGCTCCGCAGGGCGGCGTCCACCCTTCCCGCGGACTCCGGAATCTTCCCGTTCTCTCCCATAATCAGGCCCGCGGCATAAAAATGGACCTCGGGGACCCTCGACCTCAGGATGCCGGCGGCCTCTGAAAGGATGTTTTCAACGGCCCCGCCGTCAGTCGAGGCAAGGTTCATTCCCTCGGTGATGATTCTTTTGGTTTCGCCTCCCCCGCCGACGAGACTCCATGCGGTTTTCGTGGCCCCGCACTCAACTATAAGTATATTTCTTCTGTCTTGCATATTCACAAATATAGGGATTTTTATTATATTTGCCTTACACTTGGAAACAACTATACACACATATTCAATCCTAAAGACCATTGTTATGAAAAAGACAATTTCCGTCATCGCAGCCTTTTGTCTCATCGGCGCGGCCCTCGCAGGCCAGGCCAAAGCCCAGGAAAGGGACTGGGCCGGTTTCTCCAGGTACGCCAAATCAAATGAGGAGGTTATAGCGGCCCAGAAGGCCGGAGCCAAAAAACCCCTTGCCGTCTTCATGGGCGATTCGATTACCGACGCCTGGGCCTTCGACGACCCTTCGTTCTTCGCGGACAACAATTTCATCGGCCGCGGCATATCCGGACAGACCAGCAGCGAGATGCTGGTGCGTTTCCGCAAGGACGTCCTTGACCTCAACCCTAAATATGTCCTTATCCTAGCCGGCACCAACGACCTTGCCCAGAACAACGGCCCCATCGCCATCGAAGACACCTACGGCAACATAGTTTCCATGTGCGAAATCGCCAAACTGCACAAGGTCAAGCCCGTAATCTGCTCCATCATTCCCGCCTCCAGCTTCGGCTGGCGCAAACAGCTCGGAGACCGCTCTAACGACATCATCACCCTCAACAACATGCTGAAGGCGTACGCCGCAAAGAACCATTTCAAATACATCGATTATCACAGCGCCCTCAAGGACGAGGTCAACGGACTTCAGACGGCCCTCGGGAAGGATGACGTCCACCCCAACCTCTTCGGCTACCAGATAATGGAGAAGATTGTCCTTGAAGCCTTGAAAATCAAGAAATAATCAATCCACGTACACTCCCCTCTTCTTCCAGTGCGCCCAGCCGTACACGGCCGAGAGGGCGTAGATGAGGTATAACGCCGACATCCAGTACATCCCTGACGAAAGGCAGAGGATGGCGGAAAGCACGTCAGCGACTATCCACACCAGCCACTGCTGGGGCCAGGACTTGGCAAGCCACCATGTACCGATGGCGCTCATGACCGCCACGGCGGCGTCGAGGGCCGACTCGGAATCATTCAGGAAATTCAGGACGGCGATGAGAAGGGCCGTGCCTGCCACGAACAAGAACAAGCTGAGAAAAAGCGTTTTCCTGTCGGGATGGGCGAGGTGGATGCTTCCAGGGGCCGCCTCCGTACCGGCGAGTTTTTCACCGGCCTTCCTCCACTGAACCAGCCCCCAGATGGAAATGAACACATAATATACATTCAGCGCCATGGAAGCCCATAGGTGCTGGACGGCAAAACTGAAGGCGCAGGCCGCTCCCGTGGCGATTCCGACGAACCACATCAGATTCTTCTGGCCTATCTCGAGTATTACATAGGCCAGACCCGTGATAAAGGCAAAAACCTCGATTGCCTGTATTATTCCTTCCATGCGCTATAAGGAGCCAGGGTAAGATACGAATTGTAGTAACGCCTGTCGCCGGTCACCTCCTTCCCGAGCCACTCCGGCCTGGAAAAAGTTTCTTCCGCGCTTCCGAGCTCAATTTCGGCGACGACAAGGCCTTCGTTTTCCCCGTGAAATTCATCCACCTCGAAACAGCGGCCGTTGCCGGCTGGGACAATCCACCTTGTCTTGTCAATGCTCCCCTTCTGGCAGAGAGCCATAAGGTCCCGCGCATCCTCAAGGGGGATTTCCATTTCCCACTCCTTGCGGCTGATGCCGTCCAGGCTCGGCCCCTTGATGGTGAGGAAGCCCCTGTCATCGAAGATTCTCACCCTCACGGTCCTTCCGTTCTCATGAGCTATGTAGGCCTGGACCAGATGATGGCTCCCCGAGGCTTCCTCCTTGTAGGACTCGTTGAGAACCAGGAATTTTCTTTCAGTTTCGATATGCATGACAATGTTTTTTACATCAGCCACTCCGACATGTCGCGGCCCGAGGCGAGGCCTTCACGGATTTCCGTCGAGGAAATATCCACCCGGGGAGCGTCCAGAAGGGTTATCCTATACAACTTGCGGTGCGCGCGGCGGCACTCTTCAAGAAGGCTATCCCTAAGCTCCTCGATATCAAATCCAATCCGGGGATACACCGCCGCCCCGTATTCGGTGAGTATCTTTTTGTAGGACCTCCAGCACCGGATGATGGCGAGGTTGTCCGCCCCGATGACAAGGGTGAAACTGTTCTGCGGTTCCCTCTCTTTCAAGGCGTCGAGGGTCCTGACGGTGTACTGCGGAGCCGGCATTCCAAGCTCGATGTCATCCACCTTCACCTTCAGCCCGGGATGGCGGGCGACGGCATCGACGGCCGCCTTGTAACGGTCTGCGGCAGACTCGGCCCCTATCCCTTCCTTCAGGGGATTCTTGGGCGAAACCACAAGATATACGATATCGAAAAGGCCGTCACGGGTAAGACGCTCCATGATGGCCTGGTGTCCCTTGTGAAGAGGATTGAAAGACCCGCAGTAAACCGCTACCTTCATTCCGAAAGGAAGTCATCCACGACCTTCTCTATCTCGGCGAAAGCCGTGTCAAGGTCGTCGTTT
>CAMOVV010000168.1 GCA_946627685.1 uncultured Bacteroidales bacterium | reverse complement strand
TCTCTACGGCATAGTCGGTCGTGCCTCCGCCGGGAAGGGTTTTCCAAGAAATGAGGCCGGGGAAGCGCACCGAGCGGGTGTCCACGCCGTATTTGTGGAAATAATAGTCGGAAAGGAGCTCGGTGGCCACCTTGGTGACGCCGTAGATGCTGGTGGGACGCTGGATGGTGTCCTGGGGAGTGTTGTCGCGGGGGGTGTCGGGGCCGAAGGAGCCGATGGAGCTGGGGGTGAACACGGCCACGTGCTTTTCGCGAGCCACCTCGAGGATGTTCAGGAGGCCGTTCATCTGTATCTCCCAGGCTTTCAGCGGCAGACGCTCGGCCGTGGCGGAAAGCAGGGCGGCAAGGTTGTAGATGGTGTCGATGTCATACTTGTCCACGAGTTCGGCGATGCGGGGACCGTCCAGGACGTTGACAACCTCGGCGGGACCGCTCTCGAGAAGGTCTCCCGTGGGGACGGCGGAGGGGATGTAACCGGCCACGATGGTGCCGTAATGATATTTTTTGCGCAGGGCCATCGTAAGGTCGGACCCTATCTGGCCGGTGGAACCAATAACCAGGACATTTCTCATGACAGATAAGTTTTTATTACTTCGGTGCGAATTTAAGCCTTTTTTTGCCAAATAATTCATTTTTCCTTAGAAAAAAGGGTGATTTTGAAAGGAAATAAATAAATTTGTAAGAAAGAGAACCGGATAAACTTAAAACAAAAGAATATGTACGGAAGATTCCAACAGCATCTGAAGGACCAGCTCGCCGAAATCCGCGAGGCCGGTCTTTACAAGGCAGAACGCACCATCTGCTCCCCCCAGGGGGCGGAAATCACCCTCGCCGACGGCAGCAAGGCCCTTAACTTCTGCGCCAACAACTACCTCGGCCTCTCCGACAACCCCCGCCTCATCGCCGCGGCGAAGAAGGCCATGGACGAAAGAGGCTTCGGAATGTCTTCCGTCCGCTTCATCTGCGGAAAACAGGACCTGCACGAGCAGCTGGAGAAGGCGATATCCGACTATTTCCACACGGAGGACACCATTCTCTACGCCGCCTGCTTCGACGCCAACGGAGGAGTCTTCGAGCCCCTTCTGACCAAGGATGATGCCATTATCAGCGACGCCCTCAACCACGCTTCCATCATCGACGGCGTGCGTCTGTGCAAGGCCGTGCGCTACCGCTACGAGAACGCCGACATGGAAGACCTCGAGCGCTGCCTCAAGGAGGCCCAGGCCCAGAGGTTCCGCATCATCTGCACGGACGGCGTGTTCTCGATGGACGGCAACGTGGCCCCCATGGACAAAATCTGCGACCTCGCGGAAAAATACGACGCCCTCGTGCTTGTGGACGAGAGCCACTCGGCCGGAGTCGTAGGCCCCACCGGCCGCGGAGTAGCCGAACAGTTCGGCCTGTACGGCCGCATCGACATCCACACCGGCACCCTCGGAAAGAGCTTCGGAGGAGCCGTGGGAGGATTCACCACCGGTAGGAAGGAAATCATCGAGATGCTCCGCCAGAGGAGCCGTCCCTATCTTTTCAGCAACTCCCTGCCCCCCATGCTCTGCGCCGCCGGCATCGAACTCTTCAAGATGCTCGGCGAGAGCAACGAACTCCACGACAGGCAGCAGGCCAACGTGAAGTATTTCAAGGACCAGATGGAGGCCGCCGGCTTCGACATCCACCCCACAGAGAGCGCCATCGTGGCCGTGATGCTCTACGACCCCATCCTGGCAGGCAACTTCGCCAGGGAGATGGCCAAGGAGAACATCTTCGTCACCAGTTTCACCTACCCCGTCGTCCCGAAGGGCAAGGACCGCATCCGCGTCCAGCTCTCCGCGGCCCACGACTTCGCCCAGATAGACCGCGCCGTAGCCGCCTTCATCAAAGTCGGCCGCAAGCTCGGGGTTATCAAATAGGTAATAATCCGAAGAATATCGCTTCTACTTCACAAGGTCGTCGGAAACGGCGGCCTTGTCCGGTTCTTCAACCGGTTTCCGGACTGAATCCCTGGCGTCCTTTTCGGCCTTCCGCTTCAGATACCGCTCCTTATACTTGAGGAGACGTTCCTGCTCCTTCCGCTCCTGCTCGGCGCGGGCCTCGAGAATCTTCAGGGTCTTGCGGCGGCGGCGGATTTTCTTTTTCTCCTCCCTGGCGGCCTGCTTCGCGGCATCCCGCTCATCCTTCACCTTCCACCTGGCCTCCCTGGCCTCCTGGCGGCGGGCCCTTTCCTGCTCCTGCAGGGCTCTCTTTTTCTCCCTCTCTGTGAGTTCCTTAACGATGGGTTTCGCCTTGGACACGGAGTCGGCGGCTGCAAGGGTGTCGGCCGGAGCCGTGGCGGCGATGGAATCCTTCACGGCGAGAGTGTCCGCCTTGACGGAAGCGGCAAGGGCAATGGAATCCTCGCGCGCCTGCTGCGCAAGCCGTCTTTCGCGCCGCCTGACAGCCTTTATGGAATCGGCCTCAGCAAGACCTTTGCGGACGGCTGCCATGTGCCCCGGGAAGAAGTCCTCGGTGCGCTTGAAATCAGGCCTTTCCATCCCGGCAAACCGCGAGCGTTGCGACTTTCGCGGCCGGAAGGGAGAAATGTCATCCGGGGAGACGGGCCGTTCCTTGGGCTTCCAGTTGTAGCCCGAAAGCATCTTTTCTTCAGGCGGGAGCTGCACGACGGGATAGGCGTCGCTCTTTGGCTCATCGAAATAGTATATCTGCTCGATGGTGCCGTCCTTGAGCCTCGCGGAAAGCATCTTTCCTCCGGCCTTGTTGACGGTGGCGAGGGTGTCGTTTTCTTCAAGATAGAACAGCAGCTGGGCTCCTCCAAGCACGTCGAAACGCTCCAGGGTCCCGTCCCCGGAGAAGAAGGCCATCATGTCGGTACCCTTTATCTGGTCGTAGCAGGAGGTATCTTTCGCTTCCTGCATCACTATGAAGGCGTTGGACATGAGGCTGGCCCTCTTGAGGGTCCTGTCTTTCATCATGACGCTGATGCTGTCGGCCGAATACTGCTTGCTCTTCTCGTGCCAGATGACAGGAACCTCGTACAGTCTCATAAGGGAGTCGAGGTCGTTGTATTCCAAGAGGTTGCATCGCACCTGCATGTCCTGGCGGAAAATTTTCACGTTCCCCTTGGCGCTCGCGAATCCTATCCGGGAGGTGTCCAGCGGCTGGAGGGAGAGGGAGTCGGTCTTGGCGGCGAGGGAATCAACCGGGGCCGCGAGGGAATCGGCTGAAGGCAGGGACAGGCTGTCGGGAAGGGAAGGGCGGGCTCCCGGAAGGGAGTCGGGGAGCTGGAGGATATCTTCAAGGGTCATGAGGGCGAGGGGGGAAGGGTCGTCCTCGAAGGGGGCCGGGAGATTGCGGTTTCTCGTCATTCCCGAGTCGCCGCCGCCGAAGCCGCCTATGCTTCTTCCTGAGCCTGAAGACCTTCCCGTGCCAATCCCCTGCGAGCTGCCAGTGCCTGCGCCGGAAGAGTTTCCGGAAGAGCCTCCGGAAGAAGAGGAAGCGTCTCCGCCCTCTTCAAGCCTCTTTTTAGCCTCCTCTGCATTCTTCTTGGCCTGCTCGTAGGCCGTCTTGCGGTATTGGGTGACGGCGTCGGCCTCCATGTCCTCGAATCTCTTTTCCGAGAGCTTCACGAAAGACTCGGGAATGTCGCAGCGCCTCACCGCCTCATAGACCATGACGTCGGCCCCTATCCAGACGGTGTCGATTTTCTCGTTTTCACCCTCTCCGCTGCGGGTTTTCGCGATTACCACGGGATCCCGCGTGAGGGTAATCCGCTTGAGGGAATCCTCATAGAACATCCTGCCGGCCATGGCGGACACTTCCCTGGTGGTGTCGAGCACCTGGGCATTGCCAAGCATTTCCACGTTCTTCGCCAGCGAGTAGTAGTAGAGGGAGTCGGCCCACCCTTCCTGGTCCTTCGTCATGACGTGGACGTTGCGGTGGAAAAGGAAGACCTCTTCTCTGCGGTCATACCAGCCGTCGTCGGCATAGAGCATGTCGTCGTCTTTCCATGCGCTTGTCTTCGACCCGAACTCCGCTCTCCCGGAATCGGTGTCATAATTGAGTCTCGTCGTCTTTATGAAGACGGAGTC
>CAMOVV010000167.1 GCA_946627685.1 uncultured Bacteroidales bacterium | reverse complement strand
GAGCTGCTCGGTGCTGGTCTTGATTGTAGCATCGAGGGTATAAGGCTCGCCGAGGGCGAGGGAGATGTCGGTATAGGTCACGCTCTGGTAGCCGAGGCTCGTAACTTCAACCTTGTAAGGACCTCCGGTACGCATGCCGGGGATGGTGTACTGGCCCTCGGTGTTGGTGGTGGAGCCGTAAACCGTACCGGAAGGAATATGGGTCGCGATGACGGCGACCCCGGGGACAGGAACACCTGTCTCGTCAATGACCTTTCCGCCGAGAACGGAGGTGGTCACCTGGGCAAATGACACGGTGCACACGAATGCGGCAAGCATCGTGAGCATCAGCGATTTAATTGAATTACGCATACTTATGTAAGAAAACTTTTTAATTTTCGCCGCGAATATAACACTTTCCATGATAACGGAAAAATAAAAAACGAATTAAGGGAAAAAGCCGTGTCGCTAAAGGCCAAAAATACTTTTCACCTCCTCCACGGCGTCACACTCCTCCCAGGCGAAGAACCTCGCGGGAACCGTTTTTTCCTCCCCGCCGGCAAACGTCTTGACCTCAGCCGTGTAGGGTTTCCTGCCGAAGTGGCCGTAGCTCGCCGTGGGACCGTAGATGGGGGCCTTGAGGGAGAATTTGCGGATGATGGCAGCCGGACGCAGGTCGAAAAGGTCCCCTATGCGGGAAGCGATTTCCGAATCGGAAAGACGGCTTCCGTCAGCCTTTTTCGCGGCCGTGCCGTAGGTGTCCACGAAAACGCTCACCGGCTCGGCCACACCGATGGCATAGGCCAGCTGGACCAGGATTTCCCTGGCAGCCCCCGCCGCGACGAGGTTCTTGGCGATATACCTTGCCATATAGGCGGCGCTGCGGTCCACCTTGGAAGGGTCTTTTCCGGAGAAGGCTCCCCCTCCGTGCGCTCCCCTGCCGCCGTAGGTGTCAACTATTATCTTCCTTCCGGTGAGGCCCGTATCTCCCGCAGGACCTCCTATCACGAATTTCCCGGTCGGGTTCACGTGGAGAATCCAGTCCCCCTTGAAAAGGGCCGCCTCCTTCCGTCCGGCGGCTGCCACCACCCTCGGAAGAAGAATCTCCTTGATATCCCTCTCTATCTCCTCGTGCATAGCCTCGTCCACCCTTTCCTGCCCGTACTTCCTGCAGGCGTCCCCGTAGGAAAGCCTTCCCAGGGAAGGGGCCGTAAACTCGTCATGCTGGGTGGAAAGCACGATGGTGTGGATGCGAAGGGGCTCCCTGGTCACGGCGTCATACTCCACCGTGTACTGGCATTTGGCATCGGGCCGGAGGTAGGGCATAAGGTCCGGCTCGTTCCTTCTTATATCCGAGAGAATCCTGAGGGTGAGGTGGGAAAGGGCCAGGGGCAGTGGCATATACTCCTCCGTGTCCGTGCAGGCATAGCCGAACATCATTCCCTGGTCGCCGGCTCCCTGATTGTCAGGGTCTTCCCTGTCCACGCCCTGGCGGATGTCGCTGCTCTGCTCGTTAAGGGCCGAGAGCACCCCGCAGGAATTGCTGTCGAACATATAGTTCGAATCGGTGTAACCTATCCGGGCGATGGTGCTCCTGACCGTCTTCTGGATATCCACGTAGGCCTCCGAATGGACCTCGCCCATGACGATTACCGACCCCCTCGTGCAGAAGGTCTCGCAAGCCACCTTCGACTCGGGGTCCCTCCTCAGGAACTCGTCGAGGATTGCGTCTGAAATCTGGTCGGCCACCTTGTCGGGATGTCCCTCCGACACCGACTCCGAAGTGAAAAGATAAGTTTCTCTTGACATATTTCTTATAAACAAAAACCGTCTTGTAAACAAAAAAACCGCCCCCGGAAAACGAGGACAGCCTGCACGCGACGAAAAACGCTGAAACGATGATTTTAGCATTTTTTATAGTGGTTGCAAGCAATACAAATCTGTCCACATTCCCTCGACGGGACTGCAAAGGTACACAATCTTTCAGACAAAACAACTTTTACCCGCATTTTCCCCGAATAATACACGGAAACACGGCGGAATCTGTCTTTTTGGGGAAGGAAGGGGCGGGACGGGCTGCGAGGTTTTTTGATTTATGATTTTTCAGTAATTTTGCAACCAGACAATGAAGGGAAAGAGATATACCGGACGATGAAGGGGAAAGAGACATATATGGAAATAAGGGGGGCGAGGGCCCATAACCTCAAGGGAATCGATGTGGATATCCCGAGGGGGAAGTTCGTGGTGGTGACGGGCCTGAGCGGAAGCGGGAAGTCTTCCCTGGCCTTCGACACCATCTACGCGGAAGGCCAGAGACGGTACATGGACACCCTCTCCACCTATGCCAAACATTTCATGGGCGTGCTGGAAAAGCCTGAGACAGAGAGCATTTCCGGCCTCTCCCCCATCATTGCCATAGAGCAGAAGACCACCGGGAAGAACCCGAGGTCCACCGTTGGCACCATCACCGAAATCTACGACTTCCTCCGCCTTCTCTACTCCAAGGCCTCCCGCGCCTACTCCCCCGTCTCCGGCCGCGAGATGGTCCGCTACACCGACGAGCAGATTGTCGATCTCATCCTGAAAGGCTACGACGGCCGGAAGTGCATCCTCCTCGCCCCCCTCGTCAGGGGCCGCAAAGGCCACTACCGCGAGCTTTTCGACCAGATGCGCCGCCGCGGCTATACCCAGATACGCATCGACGGGGAAATCGAGGACCTTCAGGGCCTGGACGCCCTGGACCGCTACAAAGTCCACTTCATAGAACTCGTCGTGGACAAGATGAAGCCCCGGCCGGAGGACGCCTCGCGCATCCGGAACTCCGTCATGACGGCCCTCGGCGCCGGCAAAGGCTCCCTCGCGATTCTCGACATTGAAAGCGGGGAACTGAAGCATTTCTCGAAACACCTCGTGGACCCGGACAGCGGAGTCTCCCTGCAGGAGCCCCAGCCCCACTCCTTCTCCTTCAACTCTCCCGAAGGCTACTGCCCCCACTGCAAGGGCCTTGGCACAATCGTGGACCTCGACATAAACACCATAATTCCCGACAGGAACCTGTCCATCGCGGACGGAGGCATCATCCCCCTCGGGAAGGTCCGTGACACCAAGAAATTCGACGTCATCCGCTCCATCGCCCGCAAATACGATTTTTCCCTCTACGACCCCATCGCCGCCATACCTGAGGAAGCGGTCACCCTCCTCATCTACGGGTCCGACGAACTTTTCCGCATAGGCGAAGGCAACCTCTCGGAGATGACCTCCTTCCCCGGCATCATCGGCGACATAGAGGACAAGGTGGTGTGCCCGGTCTGTCACGGAAGCCGCCTCAACCCCACCGCGGAATGTTTCAAGATTGATGGAAAAACCATCTCCCAGGTAGCGGCAATGGAGATTTCCGACCTTTACAACTGGCTCGAGGCCCTTCCTTCCGTGCTGGGAGAAAAAGAAAAGCTCATAGCGCGGGACATCGTGAAAGAGCTCCTGGACAGGGTGAAATTCCTCCTTGACGTGGGGCTCGAATACCTCACCCTCGACAGGCCCACCGCCACCCTGTCGGGAGGAGAAAGCCAGCGAATCCGCCTCGCCACCCAGATAGGGTCGAAGCTCGTGAACGTCCTCTACATCCTCGACGAGCCGTCCATCGGCCTCCACCAGAGGGACAACAAGAAACTCATCACCTCGCTGAAAGAGCTCCGCGACGAAGGCAACTCCGTCATGGTGGTGGAACACGACCTGGAGACCATGCTATCCTGCGACTGGCTGGTGGACGTGGGGCCGGGAGCCGGGGAAAACGGCGGCAGAATCTGCCTCAGCGGCCCCCTGAAAAATCTTAAAGACGGCACCCCGCCCCCGCCGGAAGTGGCTCCGAGGTGCATCCTCGGCGACTCCCTCACCCTTGAATACATAAGGGGAAAGAGGTCCATCCCGGTGCCGCGAAGAAGAAGGACCGGCAACGGCCTTTCGCTCACCCTCAGGGGCGCCTCCGGGAACAACCTCAAGGACATAGACCTGTCCCTGCCTCTCGGATGCTTCGTCGGAGTGGCCGGAGCGAGCGGCAGCGGGAAGCCTTCCCTCATCAACGAGACCCTGATGCCCATTCTCACAAACA
>CAMOVV010000166.1 GCA_946627685.1 uncultured Bacteroidales bacterium | reverse complement strand
CCAGCATGTCGGTGATATACACCTGGGCGACTTCTTCGCCGTCCCTCCCGCCGGTATTCGTCACGGTCACGGTGACCTTGGCGCTCTCCGGGCCGGTCTTCTCGACTTTGAGGTCCGAATACTCGAAGGTGGTGTAACTGAGCCCGTAGCCGAAAGGATAAAGGGGACGGGAAGGCATTTCCACATACTTTCCCCTGCGGGGCATACGGTGATTGTAATAAACGGGAAGGGTACCCACGTCGTAAGGGACCGACACGGGCAGCCTGCCTGCGGGATTGTAATCGCCGAAAAGGACCTTGGCGAGGGCGGTGCCTCCCTCCATGCCCGGATACCACTGGGTAAGAAGGGCGTCGGCGTTTTCCTTGGCCCACCTCATGTCGAGGGGACGGCCCTGTATATAGACCACGACGAGAGGTTTTCCGGTCGCCTTCAGGGCCTTGAGAAGGTCATTCTGACGTCCGAGAAGCTCGAGTCCTGCGCGGTCGAAACCTTCCCCGCAGTCCATGTCGCTGATGAAATTGTCGCTCACGGTAGCGGCTCCCGTCTCCAGATACTCCGTCCTGAAATCCCTGGCGCTGGAGCCTCCGACGACGGCGACCACCACGTCCGAAGCCCTCGCTGCGGCGACCGCCGAAGGAATGTCGGCCGAGTTTACATCGCGCACGGCGCAGCCTTTCGCATATCTCACCTTGAAGGAGCCTATCTCGGCGATGATTCCGGCAAGAGGGGTAACCACCACCCCGTCCGCCTGCGGAGCGGTATAGTCGCCGAGCTGGTTGTAAGGCATGTCGGCATTGGGGCCTACGACAGCCACCCTCAGCTTCTTGTCAAGAGGAAGCACCCCGTTGTTTTCAAGGAGGGTAACCCCTTCCAGCGCGGCCTTGAGGGCGACCTCCCTGTTGGCGTCGCTGCGGACCGTTGCCGCGGCTGCGGATTCATCCACATAGGGATTGTCGAAAAGCCCGAGCTCGAATTTGAGCTTGAGCACCCTTCCGGCGGCCCTGTCGAGAAGCTTTTCGCTGATTTTCCCTTCTTCGACACTCTTTGTCAGCATTGCGAAGCAGCGGCCGCCCAAATCGACGTCCACACCGGCGGCAAGGGCCATTTCAGCCGCTTCCTGAGGGCCTGAAGCCACCCTGTGGCTTCCTGCAAGCCCATCGACGCTGGAGAGGTCGGAGACCACGAAGCCGCCGAAATTCCAGCTGTCGCGAAGCACGTCGGTAAGAAGCTTCTTGTTGGAAGTGGCGGGAACCCCGTCGAATGAATTGTATGAGGTCATAAGGCTGAGGGCACCGTTGTCAACTGCCGTGCGGAAGGTGGGGAGAACCTGCTCCCAAAGGTCCCTCGCGGGCATGGCGGAGGGGTTGCCGTTGTGGCCGCCCTCAGGGGCTCCGTAGGCCACGAAATGCTTCAGGGTGGCGATGATGCCCTTGTCCCAGCCCACACTGGCGGGGCTGCAGCCTGCGAGATAACCGGCGGCAAGGGTCGCCGTCAGATGGTAATCCTCGCCGTAGGTCTCTTCCACGCGGGACCAGCGGGGCTCGCGGGAAAGGTCAATCACGGGCCCGTAGCCGATATGGGCGCCCTGGGCCCTGAGTTCCTCGGCCGTCACCCTTCCGACCTCGGCAAGGAGGTCCGGATCCCAGGTGGAGGAAAGCCCGATTCCCGTGGGGAACACGGTGGTGCCGATGGCCATGTGGCCGTGAGGGCTCTCTTCGGCAAGGATGATGGGGATGCCGAGGCGGCTGTGCTCGATGGCATATTTCTGCATGAGGTTGTAGGCCTTGGCCGCGAGGGCGGGGTCAAGACCGTTCGCAATGGTCTTCTTGGTCCAGGGGTCGGCCCTGAAAGTGGCCCAGAGCATGCCTCCGTGGCTCTTTTCTATAAACTCGACATATTTCTCGGAGACCGACACCTCCCCGTTTTCCCCTTTCTCGTACATCGGCCAGCCGAGGGGGCAGATGAGCTGTCCCACCTTCTCTTCAACCGTCATCCTGGAAAGAAGGTCGGCCGTACGCTTTTCGGCGCTGAGGCCTGAATCAAGATAAGCGGGGGAAGATTCTTTGCACGAGCTGAACGCAAAGGTCGCGGCGAGGGCCGCGGCTGCAAGCAATTTAAAGTTCATCTTATATATCGGTTTCAAATCTCAGTTTCTGCGGTTGGCTATGGAAATATAGTAGAAGAGGGTCGCAAGGGAGCCTATCGCGGCGATGACATAGGTGTAAGCCGCCCATTTCAGGGCGTCCTTGGCCATGGGAGCGGTCTGGTAGTCGGCGATGCCGCTGGAATCCAGCCAGGCGACAGCCCTCTGGCTGGCATTGATTTCCACCGGAAGGGTGACGAGGCTGAAAAGGGTCGTCATCGCGAAAAGGGCTATTCCGAGCCACAGCACCTGGGGAAACGCCTGGACCATGAGGACTCCGGCCAGGAGCACCCACTGAACGGTGTTGTTGGCGAAAGTCACCACCGGCACCAGGGCGGAGCGGATCCTCAGGGGCGCATATTCCACCGCATCCTGCACGGCATGGCCGCACTCATGGGCGGCGACGGCCGCGGCTGCGACGGAATTCATGCCATACACGGACTCGGAAAGGTTCACCGTCTTGGTCCTGGGGTCGTAATGGTCGGTGAGCTGACCTCTGACGCAGGTCACCTTGACGTCATATATTCCGTTGTCCCTCAACATTTTGGTCGCAACCTCGGCGCCTGTAAGGCCGGTAGCGTTCCTGATTTTTGAATATTTGGCGAAACGGCTCTGGAGCGTGGTCTGGACGATAAAACTGAAGACCATGACCGCGATGAGCAAAATCCATATCATTCCACTGTTCATAATAATTGCTGTTACATATTTTTCAAATGTAATGAAAATCCACGATTAATTCATGGAAATTTGATAAATTTGTATTCAATTCCATAAAATGATGCAAAGCAGGGAAAACGATTTTTCACGACTTGAACTGAACCTGGGGAACTGCCTCAGGAACTACAGGTATTTCAGGTCCCTGCTGGACCCCCGCACCAAGCTCCTCACCCTGGTCAAAGCCAACGCCTACGGGCACGGAGCCGTGGAATTCGCCCTGATGATGCAGAACGCGGGCGCCGACTACCTGGCCGTGGCCCTTCCGATAGAAGGCATCGAACTGCGGCGATCCGGTATCTCCCTCCCCATCCTCGTCCTCACCGCCGGTACCGATTTCTTCCCCGAAATCATAGAGAACCGCCTGGAACCGGGGATTCCCAACCTCTACACCCTGAAGGCCCTGTGCAAGGAATTGGAAGAAAGGGGGATGACCGGTTTTCCCATCCATATCAAGCTGGACACCGGCATGCACAGGCTGGGATTCATGACAAGCGAAATCGACGACCTTCTGGACTTTCTCAAGGACTGTCCCCTCGTGAAGGTGAAATCGGTCTATTCCCATCTCGCCGCAGCCGAAGACCCCGAACAGGACGACTTCACCCTCGGCCAGATCAAAATGTTCGAGGAGAATGCCGGCAGGATATCCGCCGGAGTGGGATACCGCCCCATGTATCACATCCTCAACTCGGCCGGCATAGAGCGCTTTCCCCGCTTCCAGTTCGACATGGTGCGCCTCGGAATCGGCATCTACGGAATCAGCGCCCTCCCCGGAGTCAAACTCTCCCCCGTGGCTTCCCTTAAAGTCAAGATACTGCAAATCAAGACTTTGAAGCCAGAAGACGGGACAATCGGATATGGCAGGTACGGCCATGTCGCCCCGGAAGGGACCGTTATCGCGACCATTCCGGTGGGCTATGCGGACGGAATCGACCGCCATCTGGGGCGCGGGAACTCCTCGTTCAGCCTCGGAGGACGAAGGGTCCCCACAATCGGCAACATCTGCATGGACATGTGCATGCTGGACGTCACCGGCACGGACGCCAGGGTCGGAGACACCGTGACCATTTTCGGAGAAGACCCCACGGCTGGCGAGCTGGCTTCCATCCTCGGAACAATCCCCTATGAGATAATGACTTCCGTCCCAAGAAGAATCGAGCGTATCGTCACGGGACGGTAAAACGGACATATCATGAAAGACACAGGTAAAACAATCAGCGGCCTCACAGCCGC
>CAMOVV010000165.1 GCA_946627685.1 uncultured Bacteroidales bacterium | reverse complement strand
CGCCGTCCTTCGGGGAGCCCGGATGTCACAAGTTGACACCCGGGCTCCTTTTTTTATTATATTTGTATCAAATGGATAGAACATGAGAATAAAGCATTTGATACTTTCCCTTCTTGGACTCGGGGCGGTAGGCTGCTCCGCTTTCAAGAACCTGGACACCGAATCTTTCAGCCTCCGCGCCCGCGAGACAGGGGTCATCCTCATAGACGTCCGCACCCCCGAGGAATTTGCGGAAGGCCATATCCCCGGAGCGGTGAACATCGACTGGAAGGAATCGGACTTCCTTGATGAGGTGAAGGCGTCCTGTCCCCTTTCGTCTCCCCTTGCGGTATATTGCAGGAGCGGCAGACGAAGCGCAGCAGCCGCGAAGGCGCTCTCCAAGGCGGGCTATAAAGTTTTGAACCTTAAAGGGGGCTACCTGGCCTGGACCGAGGCCGGAAAGGAAGGGGTGAAAAGCGGAAATAATTGAGGTTATGGGAATTATAGCTTTGGTAATAAGCGTCGCGGCCCTTTTGCCCGGGTGCGATACCTCCGTCATAGCCACGCCTTCGGACAAGGCTGTCGCACAGGAGGTGATGGCGTCCCTGGAGCCTGGCAGCACCGCAAAGATGACCCTGGATGCAGCCAGGTTGATGCTCGGCACCCCTTATGTGGGCGGCCTGCTTGATGAAAGCGAGGCCGAGGAGTTCCGGCTGTCCCTGGAGCGGACCGACTGCATCATTTTCGTGGAAGCCTGCCTCAATCTTGCACGGACGGCGAAGGAATACGGCCATGAGGCTGATTTTGGCAAGTTCGCGAAGAAAGTGCGTCAGATGAGGTATCGTGACGGGGTGGTGGACGGCTATGCCAGCAGGATTCACTACACGACCGAGTGGATAAGGCAGGGGGAAAAACTGGGGATATTGAAAGATGTCACCCTGGAAGCCGGAGGACGCCGAAATGACCATCCCATTTCGTACATGTCTTCCCATAGCGAGGCCTATCCCCATATAAACAAGGATAATATCGAAAAGATACGGAAAGTGGAAGAAGCCCTGAACGCCGTTCCATATTCGTATATTCCGGCCTCAAATCTTTCCGAGGCGGAAAAATACATCCTCGACGGCGACATAATCTGCTTCGTTTCAAAGGTTGCGGGCCTTGACATCGCCCACGTCGCGATAGCCTGCATTCAAGACGGCGTCGTCGGTTTCATTCATGCCTCCACCACGGCGGGCAAGGTCGTCGTGGACGAGAGGAGCATTTCCGACTACGTCCGTTCCCGGCCGAAATCCCTTGCGGGCATCAAGATAATCCGCCCTCTTTAAACAAAAAAACCGGCTCCGTGAAGAAGCCGGTTTTATTATGTGGTCAGGTCTTGTTACCTGAGTTTGGCGTAGCCGTAGGAGGCGTTGTCACCGAGCTCCATCTCGATCTTCATGAGACGGTTGTACTTGGCGATACGGTCGGTCCTGGAGAGGGAACCGGTCTTGATCTGGCCGCTGTTGGTAGCGACTGCGATGTCGGCGATGGTGGTGTCCTCGGTCTCACCGGAGCGGTGGCTGGTGACGGTGGTGTAACCGTGGCGGTGTGCCATCTCGATAGCGTCGAGGGTCTCGGTGAGGGAACCGATCTGGTTCACCTTGATAAGGATGGAGTTGCCTGCGCCCATCTTGATCCCTTTCTCAAGATACTTCACGTTGGTGACGAAGAGGTCGTCGCCCACGAGCTGGCAGCGGCTGCCGATGGCGGCGGTGAGTTTCACCCAGCCCTCCCAGTCTTCCTCGCTGAGGCCGTCCTCGATGGAGTCGATGGGATATTTGGTGATAAGCTGCTCGAGATAAGCGATCTGCTCCTCGGAGGTGAGCTTCTTGCCGTTGGGATCCTTCTTCTTGCCGTCCTTGAGCTGCTTGTAGTCATAGTAGAAGGTGTCGCCTTCCTTGACGCAGAACTCGGAAGCGGCGCAGTCCATAGCGATGGTAACGTCCTTTCCGGGCTCGTAGCCGGCGTTCTTGATGGCTGCGATGATGCAGTCGAGAGCGTCGTCGATGCCGTTGAGTGAAGGAGCGAAACCGCCTTCGTCGCCGACAGCGGTGCTCAGGCCGCGGCCTTTGAGGACCTTCTGGAGGGCGTGGAACACCTCTGCGCCGATGCGGACAGCCTCAGCTTCGCAGCAGGCGCCGACGGGACGGATCATGAATTCCTGGAAAGCGATGGGGGCGTCGGAGTGGGCTCCGCCGTTGATGATGTTCATCATGGGTACGGGGAGGACGTGGCCGTTGGTGCCGCCGATGTATCTGTAAAGAGGGATGTCGAGGTAGTTTGCCGCAGCGTGGGCGACAGCGAGGGAAACGCCGAGGATGGCGTTGGCGCCGAGGTTGCTCTTGGTGGCGGTGCCGTCAAGTTCAATCATGGTCTTGTCAATGGCTCTCTGCTCGAGGGCGCACATGCCGATGATTGCGGGGGCAATCTTTTCATTGATGTTGGCTACAGCCTTGAGGACACCCTTGCCGCCATAGCGCTTGGGGTCGCCGTCACGAAGCTCGAGGGCCTCGTTCTCGCCGGTGGAAGCTCCTGAAGGAACGGAAGCTACGCCGATAACGCCGCTTTCGAGTTCAACTTCACATTCGATTGTGGGGTTTCCTCTGGAATCAAGGATTTCCCTGCCTGTTACTCTTACGATTCTCATTTTTTTATAAAGATTAAATTGATAATTTCAGTCGTTAAACCTCAAATCGTGCAAAAATAATAAATTCCGGCGATAATGCATATTTATATTTATAATTTGTTTTGATAAGGATTTTTCTGCAATTTTGCAGATTGTTAAACAGAGAATCATGCCATTTCTTAAAGGACAGATAGCCCAAATCATAGGTCCGGTCGTGGATGTCAGTTTCGATATACGCCAGGAGGGGGAAAAATCCCTTCCGGGCATCCATGACGCCCTTGTCGTAAAACGTCCTGACGGACGCGACCTTGTCATTGAAGTCCAGCAGCACATAGGTGAAGACACCGTCCGCTGCGTGGCTATGGACAGCACCGACGGCCTTTCCCGCGGAATGGAGGCCTTGTGCACCGGCGCTCCCATTTCCATGCCCGTGGGCGCCCAGATAAGGGGCCGCGTGATGAACGTCACCGGCGAGCCCATCGACGGCCTGGGCCCCCTGAACATGGAAGGCTCCCTTCCCATCCATAGGGAACCGCCCAAGTTCGAGGACCTTGCGACAACCCAGGAAGTCCTCTACACCGGCATCAAGGTCATCGACCTTCTCGAGCCCTACCTGAAGGGCGGAAAAATCGGTCTTTTCGGCGGCGCCGGCGTGGGCAAGACAGTCCTTATCAAGGAACTTATCAACAATATAGCGAAGGGTCTCGGAGGATTTTCGATTTTCGCCGGCGTGGGAGAGCGCACCCGCGAGGGCAACGACCTTCTGCGCGAGATGATTGAATCCAATGTCATCCGCTACGGGGATGAGTTCCTCGAGGGCATGAAGGAGGATAAGTGGGACCTCTCGAAAGTGGACAAGGAGCAGCTTGAGAAATCCCAGGTGTCCATGGTGTTCGGCCAGATGAACGAACCTCCAGGAGCTCGTTCCAGCGTAGCCCTCAGCGGCCTCACCCTTGCCGAGTCATTCCGTGACAGCGTCTCCGGAGACGGTCCGCGCGACATTCTTCTTTTCATTGACAACATTTTCCGTTTCACCCAGGCGGGTTCGGAGGTGAGCGCCCTTCTCGGACGCCAGCCTTCCGCCGTGGGATACCAGCCGACCCTTGCCACCGAGATGGGTCAGATGCAGGAGAGAATCACATCTACCAAAAACGGGTCCATCACCTCCGTCCAGGCCGTCTATGTGCCTGCCGACGACCTTACCGACCCGGCTCCGGCCACCACCTTCTCCCACCTTGACGCCACGACGGTCCTCAGCCGCAAGATTACCGAACTCGGCATCTATCCGGCCGTCGATCCCCTTGCGTCCACGTCCAGGATCCTGGATCCGAACATCGTCGGGCAGGAGCATTACGACACGGCCCGCAGGGTGGTCCAGATTCTTCAGAAGAACGCCGAGCTTCAGGACATCATTGCCATCCTCGGCATGGACGAGCTGTCCGACGAGGACAAGCTGACGGTA
>CAMOVV010000164.1 GCA_946627685.1 uncultured Bacteroidales bacterium | reverse complement strand
TATTAAAGAACTTAACATCTGCATACATGAACAGATTCTTCCTGTCCCTTTGCCTTTTGGCGATTCCGGTTCTTTCATTCGGCCAGGAACTGCATCCCAAGGCTCCCGAAGTGCCGGAATCCATGGTCTTCGCCGGACAGACGGTACGTTTCGATACCGACGACCTCTACGAAAGGATGGACCGCGAACTTATCGCCTTCACCTACATGCACTCCAACTCAACCCTGATGCTCAAGAGGTCAAAGAGGATTTTCGCCCTCGTCGTCCCCATACTCAAAAAGAACGGCATCCCCGAGGACCTCAAGTACCTCATGGCCATCGAGAGCAACCTCAGTCCCCGTGCCGTTTCCGTCACTGGAGCCAGCGGACTCTGGCAGTTCACCAAGGCGACGGCCTCGGACTATGGCCTGGAAGTGAACGCAGAGGTGGACGAAAGGTTCAATATAGAAAAATCTACAGCCGCGGCCTGCCGTTTCCTGAAAAGGGCCTACGCCCGCTACGGGGACTGGATGACGGTGGCGGCCAGCTATAACGCCGGTCAGGGCGGAATCAGCAAAAGGCTTGAAGAACAGCAGGAAACAAGCGCGATGAACCTTGTGGTGAGGGAGGAGACCGCGAGATACATGTTCAGGGTCCTCACCGCTAAGCTTTTCTTCGAGAATCCGAGGGCTTTCGGCTTTGACATCGGCGAGGACGAATACTATCCCGTCCGCGAGCCGGTCAAGGTGCTCACCGTCAGCGAGCCCGTGCCCTCTCTCGTGGATTTCGCCAAGGAAAACGGGGTGACTTTCCGCGAGCTTAAGGAAGCGAACCCCTGGCTCTCCGGGACCAAGCTAACCAATGCCAAAGGCAACACCTACAAAATCATAATCCCCGAAAGGGGAAGGAGGTAGGCCATGTTCGAGTCTATAGTCAAGACTGTCAACGACATAGTCTGGAGTCCCCTGCTTGTCGCCCTCCTTATCTTCGCGGGTCTCTATTTCTCGGTGCGCACCCGTTTCGTGCAGGTACGTCGGCTCGGGCTGATGGTAAAATCGCTTTTCGCCGGCAATCCGGCCGACAAGAAAGACCGTAAGGGCATCACCTCTTTCGAGGCCTTCTGCATCGCCCTTTCGGGAAGGGTAGGCACCGGAAACATCGTCGGTGTCGCCACCGCGATAGCCCTCGGAGGGCCGGGAGCCGTTTTCTGGATGTGGTTGATAGCCTTCTTCGGGGCCTCCACGGCCTTTGTCGAATCCACCCTGGCCCAGATGTACAAATTCCACCATGACACCGGCTACCGCGGCGGGCCTGCCAGCTATATCCAGAACGGGCTGAAAATGAAATGGCTCGGAATCGTCTTCGCCGTCGTCACCATCCTCGGCTACGGCATCCTCCTTGTCACCGTCCAGGCCAACGGCGTAAGTTCTGCGATGGCCAATTCCTACGGCACCTCTCCCCTTCTGTCCGGCGGCCTTCTGGCCTTTATCCTTGCCCTTGTCATCATCGGCGGCATAAAGAGCATCGCCAAGGTCGCGTCCCTCGTAACTCCTTTCATGGCATTTGGTTACATCATCCTCGCCTTGGTAATTGTCGGACTGAACTATGAGCAGATACCCTCCGTGTTCGCTTCCATTATAAACGGAGCTTTCGGCATCAAGCCGGTTGCCGGCGGTATCATCGGCTCCACCATAATGATGGGGGTGAAAAGGGGGATTTTTTCCAATGAAGCCGGCCAGGGAGGTGGAGCCATCGTGTCGGCGTCCGCCGAAGTCTCCCACCCGGTACGCCAGGGGCTCGCCCAGTCTTTCTCGGTCTATGTGGACACCCTCCTCGTCTGCAGCGCCACCGCTTTCATGATTCTCTGCTCCGGGACATACAACATATTCGACGCCAAGACCGGCGAAATGCTGGTTGCGAACGCTCCCGCACTCGGCAGCAATTATGTCGGATTCACCCAGGCCGCCGTTGACAGCGTGCTCTCCGGATTCGGCAACCAGTTCGTCTGCCTGTCCCTGTTTTTCTTCGTCTTCACCACCTTGATGGCCTATTACTTCTACTCGGAATCCAGCATAATGTACATTTTCAGCCTGAAGGAAGGCAGCGGCTCCCGAAAGGAAAAGGCCGTTCTCTGGATTTACCGTTTCCTGATGCTCGGGGCCGTCGTTTTCGGTGCGGTCAGGGAAGCCAATGTAATATGGCAGATGGGAGACATCGGCGTAGGCCTGCTCGCATGGATTAACGTCGCAGCTCTCCTGTTCCTCTGCCCCAAGGCAATAAAGGCCCTCAGGGATTATGAAACCCGTCTGAAGGATGAATAAGCTTATTTTTGCCCTCACTGCCCTTCTGTCCCTTTCAAGTGCCGCAGTATCCGGACGCGAGAGCCTCTTGTTCGATTTAGGCTGGGAGTTCTCCATCAACGGAGGAAAGACCTGGAAAGAAGTCCGACTTCCCCACGACTGGAGCATGGAACTTCCTTTCCTTCAGCCAAATGCAAGGCCATACCTGCACAGGATGGGTTTTATGCAGGGAGGCATCGGACTGTACAAAAAGGAGTTTGACGTTCCGGCTTCATGGAAGGGGAAAAGAGTCGCCATAGACTTTGATGGAGTGTACCACCGCTGCACCGTATATGTGAATGGAAAGGAAGCCGGATTCCATGCCTACGGCTACACGGCATTCTCCTATGACATAACGGACCTGCTCGTACCGGGAAAGAAAAACTTCATTGAAGTAAAGGTTGACCATTCCGACTTCCCCACTTCACGCTGGTATTCAGGTTCTGGCATATATCGCCATGTAAAACTGACAGTTACGGATCCGGTACATATTGCCTATAGGGGTACTTTCCTGACTACTCCGGAGGTTTCTGCCGATATGGCGAAGGTCAGAATCGCAACGGATATCGAGAACAAGGCTCCACGCGATTCGCGGGTCTCCCTGACCAGCGAAGTCCGTTCCCCTTCCGGGGCGCTTGTCGCGAAGGTTTCTTCGCCTGTAAGGATTCCCTCCGAAGGCAGGTCCGGGGCTTCCCAGGAGGTTGTCATCGAAGCGCCTGAACTATGGGATATTGACAATCCTGCGCTCTACACCGTCATTTCCATCCTGCGTTCTGGCGGAAAGGAGATAGACCGTTATGAGACCCCTTTTGGAATAAGGGACATCCGGTTCGACCCAAAGCGTGGATTCTTCCTGAACGGCCGCCATGTAAAGATGCTTGGAACGAATGTCCATCTTGATGCCGGTTCGCTCGGCACCGCGCTGCCGGACCGTGAGGCGGAATGGAGGCTCGAGATTCTGAAAGAATTGGGATTCAATGCTATACGATGCAGCCACAACCCTCCTTCCGAAGTTTTCCTCGACCTATGCGACAAACTCGGTTTCCTTGTCATAGACGAGAGTTTCGACAAGTGGAAAAGCGGATACTACGCCGGATTGTTCGATTCCTCGTGGCAAGAAGACATAAAATCCATGGTGCTGAGGGACAGGAACCACCCCTGCGTGGTGCTTTGGAGCGTGGGCAACGAGACGGAAGAGCAGAATGACCTCTCCGGAGAAGGTACGAAGAGGCTGTCGGACATCCGGGAATATGTCGAGAGTCTGGACCCTACCAGAAAAGTTTCTGTGACGGTCTCCCCCGATTACGACAGGACTTTTGACAAAAACGGTTTCAACCAGGCGGTCGAAGTGGTAGGATACAACTATCAGGAACCGTTCTTCGACCAAGACCATGAGAAATGGCCCGGCAGAATAATGTACGGGTCAGAGGTAATGCCGTATTACTCCGTCGGAAAGACAATGCTGCGCGAGTATATTGAAACCAACCCCTGGTACTCCTATGCTGACAGGGACTTCGTATTCGGCTATTTCATGTGGACTGCGCAGGACTATATCGGGGAATCCTCTGGTTGGCCGAGCAAAGGCTGGCCTACAGGCATCTTCGATATTTGCATGTTCGAAAAACCTTCCGCGGCATTCTTCCGCGCCGTATGGAATCCTGACCGGCCTATCGTACGGCTGGCCGTAAGGGACGATTCTCCCGGTTCCGACCCCGGAAAAGACATGTGGACATGGCCTGGGCTGACCGCCCACTGGACATTCCCGGGAAAGGAAGGATATATGATGGAGGGACAGACAATAACCAAC
>CAMOVV010000163.1 GCA_946627685.1 uncultured Bacteroidales bacterium | reverse complement strand
GCCGCCGGTCTCGAGCGGGGCTGAAGGGGAAAGGACTCCCCTCTCGTCGGAAATTCTGATGTCAAGGCCGAAAAAACCGTTCTCACGCAGATAGGCCTCTATCATGTCGGCGAAGTGGAAGGTGTTGACCGTCACCTCGTCAAAGCCGGAGGCTTTCAGTTTGAGGAGAAGATGGGAAAGGAGGGTGCCGCCGCCCAGGGGGACGAGGGCCTTGGGAACGGAATCGGTGAGGGGACGGAGCCTGGTGCCGAGACCGGCGGCGAAAACCAAAGCCTTCATGGCCTATTCTTCGATATACACGTCATCGCCGGGTGCGGCAAGACGGAACTGCTCGCGGGCGAACCGCTCCAGGGAATCCCGGTTGGAAAGTATTCCCTTTATCTCATGGTCCATGGAATTGATTTCCTCCTGCAGGCGCTCAATCTGGCGGTTCTGCCCGTGGATGCGCACGGAGGAACGGACCCAGCGGACCACGTTGTTTTTGTTCACGAAGCCGACAAGGACAATGAAAACGAGGGTGGAGACGATGAAATACCTGAGAAACGAACGCTCCTCAGGGTTCTTGTTCCCATCCTTTCCTTTCCATATTTCCTTCAATTTTCCCATTTTTATCAAAAATGCCGCAAGTCTTGCAAAAATAACTAAATTTGTATGATAAGAAAACACTGTAAACAAAAATAATTCTCATGAAACCTACACTACTTGTACTGGCGGCAGGAATGGGCAGCCGCTACGGAGGACTGAAACAGATGGACGGCCTCGGGCCCAACGGCGAGACCATTATCGACTACTCCATCTACGACGCAGTCCACGCCGGATTCGGAAAGGTGGTATATATCGTCCGCGAGTATTTCCGCCAGCAGTTCGAAGACACCGTCAAGGCGAAATACAGCGGAGTGAAATGCGTTGACGGAGAGCCTCTTGAGTTCCGTTTCGTCGTGCAGGAGCTGGACAAGATTCCCTCCCGCTTCACCCTGAATCCCGAAAGGCAGAAGCCCTGGGGCACGGCCCACGCCGTCCTCATGGCGAAAGACGTGATACACGAGCCTTTCGCAGTCATCAACGGGGACGACTTCTACGGCAGGGAGTCCTTTGAAGTCCTCGCCGGCTGGTGCAGGGCCCATGAGAACACCTCAGGAAGCTACTGCATCGTGGGCTTCGGCCTCGACCACACCCTTTCCGAGAGCGGCGGTGTTTCCAGGGGCATCTGCCACTACGACGCCGACGGCACCCTCACCACCATCGAGGAGCATCTAAACATCGCGAAGGAGGCCGACGGCAAGGTCTATGGAGACAACTCCGTCAGCGGCCTCTCCCACATCGAGCTGGACAGCAAGGCCCTCTGCTCCATGAATATGTGGGGATTCACCCCGGATTACTTCTCCTTCAGCGAAAAGATTTTCGAAGATTTCATGGACAAGAACATCAACGAGCCCAAAAAGGAATTCTACATCCCCTACGCCATCGACTGCATGATTCACTCCGGGCAGGCCGTATGCGAGGTACTCTCCTCCCCTTCCCACTGGTTCGGGGTCACCTACAAGGAAGACCGCCCGGCCGTCGTGGCCAAAATCGCCTCTCTCGTAGAGAAAGGAGTCTATCCCTCACCGCTTTACAAATAAAACGAAATAACAATGAAATCGAATCGCAGAATCAGCAACTACGACCTTTTCGCATCCTATTCCTGGCACGTGCCCGGCGTAAACGGGATGTTCGGCCTCCTCGGCCTTCTTCTCGCCGGCATGATTCTCGGCTCCATCTGCCTCGGCATCATGATGCTTGCCCTCAGCAGGGATCAGGCCATGGCCTACGGCACCCCTGTAGTCTATGTAATCCAGTTCCTTCCGGTGATGCTCTACAGCCTCTCCGCCAGCCGCCGGAACGCCCTTTTCGAGGACGGGTACAAGCTTGACAACAACAACTACGCCCCCCAGGGCGGCCTTTGCCTCGCCATCGTAGTGTCGCTCGCCATCATCGCCAGCGCCTTCGGACTGGACCCTCTCAACAACATCCTTCCCCCGATATCGGAAAAATGGGAGAGCGCCCTCAAGGCCCTCACCGACGGTCCGCTTCTGCTGACGCTTCTCAGCGTTTCCGTCTTCGCGCCAATCTTCGAGGAATGGCTGTGCAGGGGAATGGTCCTGAGGGGACTTCTCTACTATAAACGGACGCGGAAAGACGGCTCAGTCACGCAGGGCATAAAGCCCGTCTGGGCCATCGTAATCTCAGCCGTATTCTTCGCAGCCATCCACGGGAACCTCTGGCAGGGATTCGCGGCCTTCCTCCTCGGCTGCCTCTTCGGCTATGTCTATTGGAAGACCGGTTCCCTCAAGCTCACAATGCTGATGCACTGCGTCAACAACACCTTTTCAGTGTTGATAACCAAGCTCTTCCCCGAACTCTCCCAGGTTGATTCAATGAAGGAAATCCTCTCCCCCGAAGCCTACATGGTAAGCGTCGTGCTAGGCCTCGCCGTCCTCGCCGCCTGCATCTGGATGATTTCCAAGGTCAAGCCTCTCACGCCCCAGGGCAGCTGCGAACTCATTCCCGCCGACGGAGCTGACGCAGCCATAGGCGGCGCGGTTGAAGGCGTGGTAGGAAGCGTTGCCGAAGACACGGCTGAAGGCGTTGCTGCGGACACCACGGAAGACGCGGCTGAAGACATCACGGGAGGCGTTGCCGAAGACATCACCGACAACGTTCCTGACGGCTCCACAGACGTCAAGGCTGACGACGCTGCCGACGGGCAGGCCTAGGGCCGAACTTTCAGACTCTCCATAATGCTCCCAATGCGCATGTTATGGTGCACATTGGGAGCATTTTCAGGCTCGTTTGCTTCCGATGTCACACGACAAATGCACATCAGGAGCGCCGGAAAGGTAAGGCGGCAGTGAACTCAAAAAAGGATCAAGTCCAGAATCTGCATTAAAAATCAAGTGGTTACCTCTGCAAGGACGTCACAAAAGACATCCAAAAATATAACCTTTATCAGTTCTCCGGGAGCCGGTAATCTGGTTCCCTTTTTTGCAGGAAACAATGTTCCCTCCCCTAGAATGAAGGGACGCCCAAAGAAAAGACAGAAGATAGGGGGAGAATCTGTCTTTTCGCGGAAAAAAACAAAAAAAAAGACACGCGCACAGCGGTTTTCCTGTCTTTTTAAGGAAAGGAAGTACCCGGCGAAGCCTTTTCCAGCGAGCCGGGACTTCCGGACGGTGACCGGAGATTCTTCGCTTCGCTCAGAATGGCAGGGGCGACACTAGGGATGACGGCCGGAGGAGCAGAAGTGCCCGGAAAGGAAAGTGCTGCACGTACTCCAAAAAATGTAGTACGTGTAGCAAAAAAGGGGCTAAAACGCAGCACGTACTCCAAAAAATGTAGTACGTGTAGCGGTTTTAAGCCGGACAGGTCTCAGCAATTCCCGGAGGACCGCCCGTCCGAATGTCACGACGACAACCAAACAGAGCTTTCATTGACGTCGTGACAGTGATTTCCGAAAAATGCTTTGGGCCGGAATCTACGGAATTGCGGAATTATTGTCGCCTTAGTTCCTTAAGGTCATCGATTCGACGAAACGCCCATTCTTTCTTGTCTCCAGTATTCTTCCGGATGCCTTTTGCCGGCTCTCCGTAGTCAGGGTTCGTGAAGTCTATCCATTGAATGCGATTGGGTGTCCCATCCATCTGGAAGCCATTCAGATAATATTGTAGGAAGGATGAACGGTTATCAACAAAGGGTGTGTCGGATGGCTCGTATTCGCCCATAATCCTCTGCCCTTTGGCATCGGTCTCCTGCGTTCCGCTGTCGGCACCGGAATCCCATTTGATGAAGCCGGGGCCGTCCTTACGCTGCTTATCATAGACAACATATTCTCTGATTAAGGCGGAGGCGCGGTAATGGCCTTGGGGGTCTTCAAAAGTAATGTCGAAGCCTGACCAGTGAGAATGCAGGGTCATGATAGGAAATGGCGGCACGTTACGCCCCGGGAACCTTCCATTGCGGTGGTAGACGATGGGATCTGTTATCTGTGTATCCGACTTGTCTTCCTCGTGATAATAGAATTCCACCTTGGTGATGTAGATTTCATATTCGTCCCCTACTTTCAAATAGCCGCCGTAGAGAATCTTCTGTGCGAGCGCAC
>CAMOVV010000162.1 GCA_946627685.1 uncultured Bacteroidales bacterium | reverse complement strand
CTGCTGGAGGGTGACGGCTTGGGGAGCAGTGTCAATTCCGTTTTCCCAGACATATAGCCTGCCGGTGGGATTCTCTCTGTCGGAATCCTGGAACAGGTTGGAAGCGAGAAGGACTGGAGTGCCGTCTTTCTTTGCAACGACCCTGGCGCAGGAAAGGAAGATGCTGCCGTCAAAGCCTTTTGATTCAATTGTTGAGTTATTAACGAGTTTGACATCGTTCTTGTCGGCAGTGCTTATCGCCCAAATGTTCTTTGAGCTTCCGAATTCGGGAATGTAAACATACTTGTCGTCCACGGCGATATTGAAATCAGTGCCGGCAGCCCCGGTAACTCCATCGGCGGAAAGGGTGGTGGTCCAGGCTGCGCTGCTTGTGGAGAGAATTTCCCAGACCTTTTCAATCTTGGTAGCCTTGGGCTTTACAGTAATATCATCATCGGTGAGGGTGATGTTGATGGGAAGGAGGTCGCCGCCGGCGAGGGTGATTGCCTTGGGCATGGTGAGGGTCTTTTCAATGATATATTCATCGCTGTCCACGGTAACCTTGAGGGTGCTCTCGTTTGCGAGAACCTGGGGAGCGACTCCGAAATATGCGGCCTGGTCGGCGTTTACAAGCTCGTAGGTGTCAGGGTCATATTCGGCCGTGACTTCCTTGTAGCCGGTAAGGGGACCGTTGAGTCCGTCTTTGGAGATTTTGAAGCGTCCGACGAGGTTGTTTTCGCCTTCGATGGCCACTGAATTGGCATATACTCCGCTAAGTTTGCCGGCGGTGGTGCCGTCGGTGAATTTAACCCTGATGAAGGCGCCGAGCCTCTTGAAAATGATGGTGGCGGGGTCGGTGCTGTAGGAACCGGAAGCGGCCACTTCGAAGTCCTCGGAAACGAGAAGGTCAGAGGCGGGGTCGAAGGAGGTGGGGGTGGGCTTCTGGGTTTTGGAAGTCCTTACGGTGACTCCTTCTGCGTCAGGAGCGTAAGAGGCGTCGTTGTAATAAGGGTAATAGGCATAATAGGTGCCGGCTGCGGGAACTGTTCCGGTGAAGGTGGCCTTGCCGTTTGCATCGATGCTGGCGGCGGAGGACTCTACGTTCACTCCGTCCTCTCCGTTGATGAATCCGACCTTGTCGGTAGCCTGCCAGACGACTTTCTTTTCGCCGCTGAGCTCGGTCTTGGTGGAAGGCATGGCGACGGCGTCGGCCGTTACTGTAATTTTGATTCCCCCGTTGTCAGGGACTTCAGCGACTTCCTTTGTGCAGGAAACGGATGCGGCCGCAGCTGCTGCGACGAGCATCGCAAATGTGAAAATCTTTTTCATTTTGCAGGGGTTTTAGAAAGAAAGCGGATCGAGAAGGTGGAGTTCCTCGCCGGGCTCTCCGGGGGAGGCCTGGAGCATCTGGCTTTCGAGATTCATGGGCAGAATCTCGCAAAGCGGGGTTTCATAGAAGATTTTGTTCTTTTCCATTTTGTTTTGTGTTATTGTTGGTTTAATCTTGATAATCCGGTGTTTTAGTCTAAACTGTGTTGTGCTGTGGTGTAATTTCCAACTACAAATATAGAATTATTGAGTGAAAAAAAGAAAATTTTTGCATATATTTGTAAAAAATGTACCACACTGCACCAGAGCAAAGCCGGTGCGGACACTAAATGCGGTTAAAATGAAAAAAGAAGATTTACTGTTCTATGAATCTCCCTCCGTAGAGGTGCTGGATACGGATGCGGGAGAAGGCTTCCTCGTGAGCAGCCCTACCGGGGAGGCTTACGGTGACCAGCGTAATTATGGCGGTTTCTAAATTAAAATTTAAGGTATGAAAAACAGTTTGAGGCTCTTCGCCGCAATTGCCGCCGCGGCCCTTGTTTCCTGTTCCAAGGACGCCCCGGCCGTTTTGGACGGGACGCAGGACACCATGACTTTCACCGCCTATGCCGAGACTGTCTCCACGAAGACTTCCCTCGGGGAGGGCAATTCCATAATCTGGTCTTCCTCCGATGCCGTGACCCTTTTCTCCGACACCGGTTCGGCCGGTACCGAATTCAAGGTCTCTTCCACTTCGGACGGAGGCAGGATAGCCGAGTTCACGGGGCTCTCGAAGTCCACGTCCAACGGCTACTATTATGCCCTAAGCCCGGCCGACCCCGAGGCAAGGCTCGTTTCCACAGGAGGCACCGTCAGCGCCACCCTGCCGACTGTTCAGGCGGGAGTGGAGGGTAGCTTCGACCCGAAGGCCGCCCTCAGCGTAGCCCGGGTGGATACGGAGGCCGAGGATGCCGATAACATCCTGCATTTCAAGAATGTAGGCGCCCTCCTTTGTTTCACGGTGCCAGGCAACTATCTCAACCGCGTTAAGATTGAAAGCAGGGACGGGGACGTCGCCATGACGGGAAAGGCGAACATCAAGTACGGGGACGGCAATCCTTCGGTGTCGAAGACCGGCTCCAGCAGGAACTATGTCGAGGTGACCTTCCCCTCCGGCACCATAGGGAAGAGGTTCTATGCTGTGGTGTATCCGGGAGAGTACAGCGAGGGATTCGTGCTTACCTTCTATAACAGCGGCAACGGGTTCAACTCCTACACTTCGACCAAGGCCCTGAGCCTGAAGAGGAACGACAACGTCCTTCTGGCGGACAAGAACTGGGGAGTGTCGGATGACAGGAGTTCCAGCGTGTCCGGCACCGAACTCATAGCTCCCGAGATTTCCGCCGGAGGCCAGGTCTCGTCCACCTCCGCGAGCATCACCTTCAGCTGCGGTTCCGGCAAGAGGGATGTGTACAAATTCTATCTGAGGGACGCCAATTCCATGGGAGAGGGGACCCTGGTCCATTCGGAAAACACCGGTTCAGGGGATTACAGCACCCATACATATACTTTCACCGGCCTCACCACCGGAGCTTCCTACGACCTGGGAGTGAGTGCTTCCAGCACGGATTCCGCCTATGGGGATTCTCCCGTCACCTGGCTTGAAGACGTGACAATCAACGCCTCCGTCAGCGGAATGAGCGTGACAATCGACAGCTCCGCTTCCTCGTATTACAATTTTACGGTCAACTACACCGTCAGCAACCTGTCTTCGGCCGGAGCCGAGCACGGTCTTGTGTTCAGCTATGACAGCTCCGCCCCCACCTGCGGGTCCGTCGGGGCTGCGGGCAAGCTTCCCGGCCCGGAATTTCCGTCCACAGGCACGGTGAGTCTCACCCAGTGCGTTCCGAATCCGGTCCTCCGCCCCGGTGAGAAATGCTATGTCAGGGCCTATTGTTTCGACTCTGACGCGGGGAATTATGTGTACAGCCCCGCCACCGAGCTCACCCTCGAGTCCCAGCCCTCCGCCCTTTCGGTGAGCAAGACTGCGAAAACTTCCCCCGACGCAGCTGTAAGCATCTTTTCATTCAAGGCGGGAGGCTCGTACAACGGATTCTGCGCCGTCGCCGACGTTTCCTCTTCCTCCAAGGTCCGCTTCGGGGTGAACAACGCCTCCCTCGGCGCGACGTCCGCCCTGTCGATGGCCTCGCAGCAGAGTTCCAGCGGGGCTCTCGTCCTTGTGAACGGCCAGATTTTCGGCACCCAGGGCAATATCGGCCTGGCATACGCCGGCGGTTCTCTGAAGTACAACAACTCCTCCGACGACGGCATCTCCGCCTGCCGGGGTTACGGCAACGATTATTCTGCATGGCAGCCGGTCACGAGGGCCATCATCGGCGTGGACGCGTCAGGAGTCCCCGGGGCATACTGGTGCTCGCTCATAAGCGGCAGCCCGTATTTCTTCGACAGGCCCATCCCCGCCGGCACTGCCGGGAGCAGCGTCTATCCGCAGGTCAGCTCCTCCTCCGGCCCCGGCCCCAAGGTGTCGTGGTCGCCTTCGGAGGCTTTGAGCACCGGGCCGATGCTTCTTTACGACGGCAAGGTCTGCGTGTCGGAAGACAAGATAAAGACCGGTGTTTACTACACCAATTATGAGCTTTGGGCCACTACCGCGGGCAATATCTACGGCTCTTCCAGGCCGAGGAGCGCCATCGGCTATGACGGCTCCGGCAAGATGTACCTCGTGGTCGTCACCTCTAATGTCACCCTCACGAACCTTGCCCTGATTCTCAAGGGATTGGGCTGCACCTACGGAATGAATCTGGACGGAGGTGCCTCCGCCCAGATGTATGTG
>CAMOVV010000161.1 GCA_946627685.1 uncultured Bacteroidales bacterium | reverse complement strand
TCATCGGAGTGCGCTCCTTCGCCGGGTTGAAAGACCGTGATTTCGACTATAACGAAACTATAATCAATCAGTTTATACAGTATTCAGGAAGACCTGTGATAAGTCTTGAGTCGGGGACAGTCCATCCCTGCCAGGCCTTTGCCGACCTTATCACCATCCGCGAACACTCCACCAAGGCCCGTCCGAAGGTCGTCATGACCTGGGCCCCCCATCCCAAGGCCCTGCCTCACGCGGTGCCCAATTCTTTTGCCGAATGGATGAACGCGGCGGATGTCGATTTCGTCATCACCCATCCGGAAGGGTACAGCCTCGACCCCGCTTTCACTGGGGCTGCGAAAGTGGAGCATGACCAGATGAAAGCATTTGAAGGAGCGGACTTTATCTACGCCAAGAACTGGTCTTCCTACACCAACTACGGACAGATTCTTTCCGACGACCGCAGCTGGACGGTTTCGTCACGCCAGATGGCCGTGACAGACAACGCCTTCTTCATGCACTGCCTTCCCGTGCGCCGCAACATGATAGTCACCGACGAGGTGATTGACTCGCCCCGGAGCCTGGTCATCCCGGAGGCCGCCAACAGGGTGGTCTCGGCTCAGGTGGTGATGAAAAGAATGTTGGAAAGTCTCTGACGGTCATGGTCTGCAAGGTAGTGAAGGTCGGCGGCGCCGTCGTGGAAGACCCTCTCGCAAGGGAGGGGTTCCTTAAGGCTTTCTCCGCCGTTGAAGGAGAGAAGATTCTCGTCCACGGGGGCGGGCGGTCGGCTACGAAGCTTTCCGCCGACCTCGGGATGGAGACCGTGATGGTGGAGGGCCGCAGGGTGACGGACGAGGCTATGAGAAAGGTGGTTACGATGGTCTATGGAGGCCTCGTGAACAAGGAAATCGTCGCTTCCCTGCAGTCGTTGGGCGTGAACGCTGCCGGATTCACCGGGGCCGACCTGTCCCTTGTGAAATCCCGGAAAAGACCTCCCGTCGAGATAGGAGGCGAGGTGGTTGACTTCGGCTATGTGGGAGATGTGGTTTCGGTCAATGCCGTAGCCCTTAAAAAGCTGATGGACATGGGGATAGTCCCAGTCCTGGCCCCCTTGAGCTTCGACCCCGGGCAGGGGCTTCTCAATACCAACGCCGACACTATGGCCGGGGAGGTCGCGGCTGCCATGGCAGGGGATTCCGAGGTGGAGCTTGTGTTTTGTTTCGAAAAAGAGGGGGTCCTGGATTCCGAGGGGAAGGTCATCCCGGAGATAGACGGCCCCCTGTATGAAAAACTCAGGTCCGGTGGAGTCGTCTCCTGCGGGATGATACCCAAACTGGACAATGCTTTCGGAGCCCTCGCAAGGGGAGTGAAAAGCGTAAGAATCACCGATACAGGCAATTTAAACGGAGGAACCCTTATTCATGGATGAGTATTTGAAACTGCTTTGCGACCTTGTCCGCATACCTTCTTTCAGCAGGGAAGAGGGAAAGGCCGCGGACGCTCTTGAAAGCTGGATGAAGGAAAGGGGATTCCCCGTTCATCGCAAGGGGAACAATCTCTGGGTGCGTTCTTGGGAGGATTCCATGTCGGCCGATTACGGGAGGGAGCCTTCGTCGGTCATCCTTCTAAACGCCCACCTGGACACCGTGAAGCCTTCTTCCGGATACACCCGTGACCCCTTCACCCCCTTTGTGGAAGACGGGAAAATATATGGCCTTGGGACCAATGACGACGGAGGCTCGCTGGTCGCCCTTCTCGCCGCTTACAGGGCCCTTACGGCCAAAAAACAGCCTTTCGGCCTTATCTATTCGGTTACTGCCGAGGAGGAAGTCTGCGGCCGTGACGGGATTGAAGGCGTCCTTGCCGATTTCGGGAAGGTCGATTTGGGAATAATAGGGGAGCCCACGGGGATGGACATGGCGGTTGCCGAGAGGGGACTGATGGTCCTTGACTGCACCGCTCACGGGAAAAGCGGCCACGCGGCCAGGGACGAAGGGGTCAACGCCCTCTACAAGGCCGTCGATGACATCTGCCGTCTGCGGTCGTACAGTTTCCCGGAGGTCTCTCCGTTCCTCGGCCCTGTCAAGATGAGCGTTACCATGATAGAGGCCGGCACGCAGCACAACGTCGTTCCCGACACCTGCCGTTTCGTGGTTGACGTGCGCTCCAACGGCTTGTATTCAAACGAGGCCGTCCTGGAAAAGATGAGGGAGATTGTCTCCTGCGAGGTAAAGCCGAGGTCAACGAGGCTCAATTCCTCTTCCATCCCGGAAGACCATCCCGTCGTGCGGCGCGGAAAGCAGCTGGGACTCAGAGCTTTCGGCTCTCCGACCACCAGCAATCAGGCCGTCATCTCCTCCTTCCCCACGCTTAAAATCGGCCCCGGCGAGTCTTCCCGTTCCCACACCGCCGACGAGTTCATAACCGCCGGTGAAATCCTCCGCGGAACGGAAATCTACGTGAAACTTTTGGATAATCTTGAAATTTGAAAACCTTATAATATGAACAAACTCTGGGACAAAGGATTCGAGGTTGACGGCAAAATCGCTGCCTTCACCGTCGGGAAAGACAGGGAACTGGACCTCAGTCTTGCCTGCAGCGACATTCTGGGCACCATGGCCCATATCACCATGCTTGAAAGCAAGGGGCTGCTGGCTCCGGACGAGCTGGCCGTCCTGCTTCCGGAGCTTCGGAAAATGTATCTTGAAGCTTCGCAGGGCCGTTTTGTCATCGAGCCCGACGTGGAGGATGTTCATTCCCAGGTGGAACTCAGCCTCACCCGTAGCCTTGGCGACCTTGGCAAGAAAATCCATACGGGACGCTCCCGCAACGACCAGGTCGCGGTGGACCTCAGGCTTTTCGCGAGGAAAAGGATGGAGGCCGTCGCCGGCAAGGTGAAAGACCTCTTCGAAACCCTTCAGAAAAGAAGCGAGGAGTGCAAGGATATCCTGATGCCGGGATACACCCATCTTCAGGTGGCCATGCCGTCCTCTTTCGGGCTCTGGTTCGGAGCCTATGCCGAGAGTCTGGCCGATGACCTCACGGTGATGAAGGGGGCCTGGGACGTCAATAACCGGAATCCGCTCGGCAGCGCCGCGGGATACGGGTCATCGGCCCCTCTTGACAGGAAAATGACAGCGAGGCTGCTCGGCTTCGATGACCTGGACTACAACAGCGTCTATGCCCAGATGGGGAGGGGGAAGGTGGAGAGAATCATCGCTTTCGCCTGCTCCTGCGTGGCGGAGACTGTCGGACGGCTCGCCATGGACTGCTGTCTTTTCAACAGCCAGAATTTCGCCTTCATAACCCTTCCGGATTCCCTCACCACGGGGTCCAGCATCATGCCGCACAAGAAGAATCCGGACGTTTTCGAGCTAATCCGCGCCCATTGCAACCGCCTTCAGGGCCTTCCCAATGACATAAGGCTTGTGACGGGGAATCTCCCTTCGGGCTATTTCCGTGACATGCAGCTGCTTAAGGAACTCTTTGTGCCTATGTTCGACGAGCTCGCAGACGTGCTGGACATTACCTCCTATGCCATCGCGAACATGAGGGTAAAAGAGAATCTCATGGAAGATTCCCGCTACAAGGCCGCCTTCTCGGTGGAGGAGGCCAACCGTCTGGTCGGGGAGGGAATACCTTTCCGTGACGCATATCGCAGGGTGGCCGATGAAATCAGGGACGGAAGCTTCCGATTCAGGGGAAAACTGCATCACACCCACGAAGGCTCCATCGGGAACCTTTGCAACGCGGAGATTGCCCGAAGGATGGAGTCCGTCCTCTCGTCTTTCAATTTCTCGAAGGCCGCTATGGCGGAAAAAGCTCTCCTCGGAGATTAATCTTCTTCGAAAGTAACTGTGGACGGGGACTTTATGGCTGTCAGCAGAGTCTCGTCCATAGACATGTAGAGCTTGTAGAAGGCATTCTCGCCCAGCTTGGAATACCTTCCGGTGAGGGCTTTCAGCTGGGGTTTCAGGTAGGAGGCGGTCTCCTTCCATTCACTTTCCGAGGCGGTAATCCCGTCCACCCTGGCCGCATAAGACCTGAACTGGGAGAGGAGGTCGGCGTTTTCCAGGAATCTATCCAGCGTTTCGAAATCGGAAATGCCTGCGAGGGTGCCGCGGTATTTGTCGAACATGGCCGAGGCGAACCTCATCTGGGTGGCCTTCCGG
>CAMOVV010000160.1 GCA_946627685.1 uncultured Bacteroidales bacterium | reverse complement strand
CCAGGGCCAGGTTGATGCAGTGTGCCTGGGTCGTTCCGTCCGGGCGCGGAGCGGTAGCGTGGTAGGCGTCGCAGGTATTGCCGTAACCGACAATCTCGCCGTAGATATTGGCGCCGCGGGCCTTGGCGTGCTCCAGTTCCTCGAGGATGAGGATGCCGGCGCCGTCACCCATGACGAAACCCTGGCGGTTCTTGTTGAACGGCAGGGAAGCGTATTTCGGATTTTCCACGCGGGTCAGGGCCTTGGCGTTGGCGAAGCCGGCGATGCCCAGCCGAATGGTGGCGTTTTCGCAACCGCCCGCGATGATCGCGTCGGCGTAGCCGTGCTGGATGGCGTGGAACGCCTCACCGATACAGTGGGAAGAAGTCGCACAGGCCGTTACGATATCGAGGCAGGGACCCTTCGCATTGTGCTTGATCGCGATGTTGCCCGCCGCGATGTTGGAGATCATGGTCGGGATGAACAGCGGGGAAATCCAACGGCCGGAGGGATCCTCGACCATTTTCGCGGTCTCGCGGTACTGGACCTCGAAGCCGCCGATGCCCGAGCCCACATAGACTCCGAACCTGAAGGGATCGATGTTCTTGCCTTCTCCTTCACTTACGAGGCCGGACTGTTTCACGGCCTGCCAGGCCGCCGCCATGCCGTATTTGGTGAAGAGGTCCTGCTTGCGGATGAAAGGTTTGTCCATCCCATAGTCCTCGGGGTTGAAGTTCTTGATTCTTCCGGCAATACGCACGGGAAGGTTCTCGGTGGAGAATTCTTCGATGAAATCGATTCCGCAATATCCGTTAATGAGGTTGTTCCAAAATGTGTCAATGTCGTTTCCTACGGGGGAGATGACTCCCATTCCGGTGACTACCACTCGTTTGTTTTCCATGAGCAATTAGCTGAAAAGTTATTTGTCGCAGTTTGCAAAAATAATATAAATACTTGAAATTCCGTTCTGTCACGAAAAAAGAATTACCATTCGACGATGGCTGCCGCTGAGAGCAGGCCCGCGCCGAAGGCACTGAACACCAGGATGTCCCCCTTCTTTATCAGGCCTTTGCGGACCGTCTCGTCGAGGAGGATGGCGCAGGAGGCGGAGGAAGAATTCCCGTGGTCAGAGATGTTTGAGGGGAATTTTTCGTCCGGTTCGGCCATGTACTGCTTGATGGCTTCGATGATGCGGGCGTTGGCCTGGTGGACCATGTAGTAGGTCACCTGGGACTTTGTCATGCCGCACTCTTCCAGAAGGGCCTCGACCTGGGTGGTGGAGGCGTTCACGGCAAAGCGGAAGACCTCCCTGCCTTTCATCTGCAGGGGGACGGAAATCTCTTCTTTTGTGACGTAGGGAGTGGGCTCCAGGGTGCGTTTCTGCCAGATTTTGTCGGGGCAGGGCTCTGCGTGGAGGTTGATTCCCCTGATGTTGTCCCCGCCGGTGAGGACCACGGCTCCGGCCCCGTCTCCGAAGAGGACGCAGGTGGCGCGGTCCTGCCAGCTGGTCATCCTGGTGGGCTCTTCGGCGCAGACGATGAGGGCGTTGCGCACCTTGCCGGCCTTCCATCTGGATTCCACGATGTCAAGGGCGTAGATGAACCCGGGGCAGGCGCAGTTGATGTCCACGCAAGGGCAGCTGAGGCCGATTTTGCCCGCCACTATGCAGCTGAGTCCGGGGGTTATGTATTCGTTCACGACATTCGAGCAGACGAAATAGTCTATGTCCGAAGGCTTCATTCCGGCCGCGTCGAGAGCCTTCAGGGCGGCGTCAGCAGCCAGGTCCTCGAGATTCTCGTCGGAGATGACATGCCTGCTCCTGATGCCGGTGCGGGGCACGATCCACTCGTCGCTGGTGTCGAGGAATCCGGACAGCATATCGTTGGTGACGATTTTCTTGGGAAGGGAACTTCCCGTTCCGATAATTCTCATTTCAGTATTCTGGTTTGGTTTTAATTCTTTTCTGCAAATTCTCTGCAAATTTAGTTTCTTGAAAGTGGGTTTCAAAATAATTGTGGCGAAATGGCCTTTTGTATCCGTCATTTTCACCACTGGCCTCCCGCCGGGGGTGAATCTGCCGGATTTGTGGTGAAAAATACCTATATTTGCATGAAACGGAATTTTTGGGCCCGCAATGGATAAGGGAATCATACATAAGGAGAAGAAGCTGATGCCGGAGTATCTCCGCGCCAAGTATCAGCTGATAGGCACCGTGACGTTCGCGGCCCTGTTCTCCGTCGTATTCCTCCTTGTCAGCATCCCCTTCTCCCACAACGTCTGGTTCAAGCTCGGCAATTCGGTCTTCTTCCTTTTCACCGTCCTTTTCGCCCTCGTCTCCCTCCTTATCGTCATTTTCAGCAAGGTGGTGATGTACAATACGAGGAACGTCCTTCCCCTCACCATGCCGGCCTATGTCTTCTGGAATATCTGCGAGGTGGTGTTCATCTGCCTGCTCTACACCGTCCTCACCATAGCCATCACCCCCCAGGAGATGGACGGCTTCCCCCTTATTTTCTTCAACTCCCTGATTTACGGTTTTATATCCCTCGGCATTCCGTACATAATCGCCGGCATGTACTTCTCCATCAACGACAAGAACAACACCATCCGCATGATGAACTACGGCAACGTGGTGTCGGACGAGGTCATGTCCCCCGGCGGAGACAAGAAAATCACCCTTTTCGACAACAACGGGGTGATGAAGCTGAGCGTCCGTTCCTCCAACCTTTTCTACATGGAAGCCGACGACAACTATATCAGGGTGTGGTATGAAGACAGCGTGGGGAGCCTCAGGATATACATGCTCCGGTGCCGGCTCAAGACAGTCGAGGAGAGTTTCCTCGGCAGCAGCCTCATAAGGTGCCACAGGAAGTATATCGTCAACATGGACAAGGTGAAGGTCCTCCGCAAAGGGAAGGACGGGTACGAACTTTTCCTGGACAGCGACTCCATCGACCCCATCCCGGTCACGAAGACCTACGAGGCCAAGGTCCTTTCCTATTTCAACAAAGAATACTGACTTTCAACGAAAAATCCCTCTCAGGCCCTTTCGCAGAGGAGGGTGGCGCTGGTGCAGTCTTTCACTATGACCTCGACGTAGTCCCCGGCGGCCGCCCCGCCTCCCGGAAATACGCACATCTTGTTGTTTGACGCCCTGCCGTAAAGCTCGTCCGGGTTCCTTTTCGACGGGCCCTCCACCAGCACCTCGAACTTCTTGCCGATATCCCTTCTGTTGCTCTCCAGGCTGAGGGTGTTCTGAAGCTCGATTATCTCTCCGAGCCTTCGGATTTTGACGTCTTCGGGCACGTCGTCGGCATATTTCTTTGCCGCAAGGGTTCCGGGCCTTTCCGAGTAGCGGAACATGAAGGCGGAGTCGAAGCCGACCTCGCTGAAAAGGGAAAGGGTGAGGGCGTGGTCCTCCTCGGTTTCGCCGCAGAAACCGGCTATGACGTCGGTCGAAAGGCCGCAGTCGGGCATTACGGAGCGTATTTTCGCCACCCTTTCGAGATAGCCCTTGCGGGTGTAGCGTCTTCTCATCTTTTCCAGCATCGCGTCGCTGCCGGACTGGACCGGGAGATGGATGTGGCGGCAGATGTTGGGGCGGGAGGCCATTGTATAGATGACCTCGTCGCTGATATCCTGGGGATTGGAAGTGGAGAACCTCACCCTGAGGTCGGGGGCCACATCGGCGACCATCGACAGGAGGCGGGCGAAGTTGACGCTCTCTTCCCCGGGCGCCTCCCATAGATAGGAATCCACGTTCTGGCCCAGCAGGGTGACTTCCTTGTAGCCGCGGGCGCGGACGTCGCAGGCTTCACGGACGATGGTGCGGGGATTGCGGCTCCTTTCCGCCCCCCTCGTGTAGGGAACTACGCAGTAGGAGCAGACGTTGTTGCATCCCCTCATTATGGAGATGAAGGCCGAAACCCCTCCGCTGTCCGTCCTTACCGGGATAATGTCCTCATAAGTCTCCGTCCTTGAGAGTCTTACGTCGATGGCCGGGGTGTCTCCGCCAATGAGACGGAGCATTTCGGGCAGGGAGCGGTAGGCGTCGGGACCGGCCACGAGGTCCACCTTCCCGTTGTCGAGAAGCTCATCCTTGAGCCTTTCCGCCATGCAGCCGAGGATTCCCACGACCACTCCCGGGCGGGCCTGCTTTTCCCTGTTGAAAACG
>CAMOVV010000159.1 GCA_946627685.1 uncultured Bacteroidales bacterium | reverse complement strand
CAAGTACACCGCAGCGGGCAGTTCGACAGGCACGACGGCCACAACGGAAAACAAACCCAAGAAGACTCTCACGCCGCAGAGCTCCAACTGGGCGTCCAACGTAGCCAAGGTGGCCGGATCCTCCGACTCGCCGGAGAAACTGCGCGAACGCATCTCCAAGGTGTACATCATCTCCGACGAGGACTTCAAGGCCCTCCTCAAGGCGGCAGGCAAGGCCGCTTGATAACCCAAAACAAGGAACGACCATGTCATACACTATAGTAAGACCAAAGGACAGGGACGCCTGGCTCATAGAAAGGAAGAAAGGGCTGGGCTCCTCCGACGCGGGAACGGTAATGGGGATAAGCCCCTTTACCACCCCGCTGAAACTCTACCAACAGAGAATGGGAATCATCCCCCCGACGGAAGAGACCGACGCGATGCGCAACGGACACTTCTTCGAAGCCTCCACGGCAGAGTACTTCGCCGCCGTCACGGGCTGCTACGTGGACCCCACCACGGCAGGCGACTGGCTCGCAGTAAGCAACGAGAAACCGCACCTGAGGGTGAGCCCCGACAGGCTCTTCTGGCTACCGGGAACGGAACAAACCGAAAAGAACTCGCTCATCCTGGAACTGAAATCCACAAACAAGATCGTCGACCCCGAGAACATACCCCTCTACTGGTTCTGCCAGGTACAGTACCAAATGGGTATCATGGAGAAGAAGACCGCCGCCGTGGCCTGGGTGAGCTCAATGCCGAACCTCTGCTTCGGACACACCTGGATACAGTTCAACGAGGCTTTCTTCAAGACACTCGAGGAGAAACTGGATTACTTCTGGTTCGAGAACCTCATGAAGGGCATCCCGCCGGAACCGATGACCGAATCGGACACGAGCCTCCTGTGGCCCAAGGGCAACGCCCTGAAAAGCGTCGAGGCGGATGACAACGACCTCTCACTCATAGAACAGTACAAACAACTCTCTGAGCGAGTGAAGGAGACGGAAGAGGAACTGTCACTGGTGGCGATGCAGATAAAGGAACGCATCGCGGACGGCACCTCGCTGGTCTACAGGAAACCCGGAGAGCCCTCAAGAACGCTGGTGACCTACAGGCATAACAAGAAAAACGTCTTCGATGAAGAGAAATTCCGGACGGAAGAACCGGAGGTGTACAAGAAATACTCCGTCTCCACCCTGGACGTGAACGAGCTGAAGACCTTCGACAAGGCCATCTGGGACAAGTACAACACCGTCACACAGGGCCCAAGAGTCTTCAAGGTACTCTAAAAAACACAAGAAAAATTTGTGTTTTAATTAAATTACATTACCTTTGTAGCGAATATTCATTATTTAACAAAATTTCAACACTTAAAATTTTAAGTATCATGGCAAAACGCAAAACTTACCTCGGCAGCATCGCACTGACTGCACTCACACACAAGACCATCATCCATGAAGGCATGAAGGGCATCTTCATCCCCGTCGGCGAACAGAACCCCGCCATCTACTTCTCCACCAAGGAAGACGGTTCGAAGATCATCAACCTCGACGTGGAGGTTAAGCCCACCCCGAACAACCAGTTCGGCAACGCCTTCATGATCAAGGCGAACATCGGCAAGGCCAACCGCCAGACCTACGGCATCTCCGGCGAAGCCATCAACCAGAAGTCACCCATCCTGGGTAACCTCAAGGAATTCGAGTTCGAGGTCAAGGACAACGGAGGCGCAGCCCCCGCAGGAGGCGCCCCCCAGGAGTTCCAGCAGAACGCCAGCGAAGACTGGTAGGCTGAAGCCAAGACTGAGCGCGGGTCTGACAAGGCCCGCGCTTATTTCCTATTAACACCACAAGACAATGACAGACGATATCCTGACTAAACAGAACTTCGAGGCCCTCATGGACTGGCTCACTGGTGCGACCGCGGATGAACCGCAGGCCGCCGGGATGTTCGTCTCGAAACTCAACGAGCTCTATATCACCCGGAGACTCCAGAAAGACAACGAGGGCGCCCCGAGGCGCCAGCGCCACCCCGGCGCCGCCTCCCGGCTCTCCCTCTCCGGCATAGCCGCGGAAGAGTACCTGTCTGAGATAGAGAAGGGCAAGAGGGCCGTCGACGGCCTCAATATAGTCACCTCCATCAACGGCAAGGGAAAGGCCGGGCAGGAAGACGACCTTCCGCCCGCACCCCTCTCCGAGAGGGAGAAGGCCCTTGCCCTCCCCCGGACGGCTGAGGGGTTCATAGACAACGGCATCAACGCCGCCGTCCTCGCGTCCGCCGTCACCTGGTTCTGGGGCGAGACCGACCGGGAACTCACCAAGGGAAGACCCGCGTCCGTGAACCTTGTCATGCTGGTAATGTACATCTGTTACGGCTGCTCGCTGGCGCAGCGCATGACACGCCTGACCGACGACCATCCCCAGATGTGGAAATACGGCGTTGCCTTCCCGAAGGCATATAACAAGGCTCCCGCCTGGGAGACGGGGGCGAGAGAGAACGCCGCCACACTGGAGAGAGAACGTCCTGAGGTAGCAGCCCTCATAAAGGAGGTAATCACGAAAGTGGCAGAGAAAGGCATCTCCAAAACCGCCGACAGGCAGCGTGCCAAGGGGACGCCGTGGGAAAGGACGTACAGGGAAAACAAAGACCTATGGGCCACGACCATCCCCGACACCCTCATAGCCGAATGGTTCAAGGACAAACTTAACAAAAACAACGTATTCTGATATGCAACTGACAGACTATAAACCATACGCGGAGAAATTCAACGACATCCTCAAGTGGAGCGAGGAAAAGAAACCTTACCTTTCACCAAGCGAGCGTACCCGTTTCGTTGAGAGTATCCTGTGGAACAAGTATCCGAACCTTCACGCCGAAGCAATAAACTACGAGCGTCAGAAAAGAAAGGAATTCAAGGAATACCGCCAAAAGCAATACGAAGGACGCCAGACTAAGAGGCTCGAATCGGCCTCCGTCGGCGAATGTTTCATGTTCATCCCCGACAACGACACAGGGAACACCTACTTCCTAGCCTGCGTAGGCATGGTGGAGAAAGAAGGATACGACCATGGCGAATGGGGCGTCGCCGACAGGGACTTCAAGTACACCGTGCCGGAGTTCAAGGACCCCAACGGGAAATCCCGTTTCTTCACGGGGACGGCCGTGGTTATTTCGAAAGAAGAGTTCTACAAACAGAAAAGCGCATAGGGACCATGAAACACCTTGTACCTGTCAGCGACGGTTTCATCAACGCCTCGCTCGTAAAGAAACTCATCACCATCCGTGACGACAGAAACCGCATCCTCGGCTACACCGCCATAATGAAGGATGACACGAAAGTACACCTGACTTCGACCGAAGGCCGGAAAGTAAAAATGGCGAGGGCGTGATGTTTACCTATTACAACCCCAATCCGGCTGGACTCCATGTCAGGGACTGCGCCTACAGGGGCGTAGCCGGCTTCTTCGGCATCACCTGGATGAAAGCCGTCTTCGAGCTCGTCACTCACGCCGCCAACCAGGGAAGCGTCAACTTCACGCATATCACCGAAATCACGGACTACATGAAGTCCAAGGGCTACCAGAGACAAAGGCCCCAAAAGACGATGACCGTGAAGCAGTTCATCGACACCGTCGCCAAGGAAGGACACGTCTATATGATATCCATCCAGAACCCGCGACACATTACCGTCGTGGGACCTAACAAGGAAATCATGGATATCGGGGATACATCGGATTATTTCGTGCAATACTACTGGGAAAGATAAATCAATTATGGAAAATCTTGTAAATAACGTATCCAATACTATAGGTATTATTATAACCATCATCTCATTACTGATGATGTTCATGGCGTGCATCCTCTTTTTCGGTGCAATAGTAATCAAAGAAAAAAATATTCCAAGTTTCTTTGCGTGGCAAATAAGCACATCGCTGTCGCTTGTATTCTGTGCTTTCGTAATACAGCTAATTTGGGGAATCTTTATAGCGGATTCACCCATATCAAAAAATCTCAGTGGAATTTTTATTCTCGCAATATTCACTCTGGGATTACAGCATTTTGCATATTCAAAATGGAAAAAAATGTTGTCAAAAGATATTGATATCATAAGAAAAAAGATTGCAGACACACTCCTGCAAAAAGGAAAAGATATCGAATCTCAAATCGTTCTCCAAGAT
>CAMOVV010000158.1 GCA_946627685.1 uncultured Bacteroidales bacterium | reverse complement strand
CTCAGATATTTCGTTTCATGCGATATTCGTCCCCGGCTCGGGAGCATAGGGTGCCCCGTCCTCGCCCTGGGCGGCTCGAAGGACATGCAGGTGGAGCCTTCAGGCAACATCGGAGCCCTCCGAAACGCCCTGCCAGCAAACAAAGCAAACAAGATTGAGATTCTGGAAGGCCTGAACCATCTCTTCCAGCATTGCACGAGCGGGGCCCTCACGGAATACAAGGAAATCGAAGAGACCTTCTCCCCGCAGGCGCTCGACCTGATAACAGGCTGGATCAAATCAGTGACGTCCGGAGATTAAACGGCAAGCTAGCAGCCGCGGACATTCCGCCGCGTCGTTGCGTTCCACTGTCAGTTCAGGAAAAAGAAATAGAAGGCGGCCCATTTCCGCGGGACGCCTCTCGCATAGCCGATGGTCCGGTAGTTGCGGTCCTGCACCGTTCCGTCATTTTTCACATACCCCAAAGTCCGGTACGAGGCATCCTGCACCGTCCCGTCGTTCTTGATGTAGCCTATTGTGCGGTAGTTGCGGTCCTGCACCGCGCCGCTGTCTTTGATATAGCCGACAGTGCGGTAGGACGCATCCTGAACGGTGCCGTCGTTCTTAATGTGACCGATTGTCCTGTAAGACCCGTCCTGGATGGTACCGTTGTCCCTTATGTAGCCGACGGTGCGGTAGGAAGAGTTTTGTATGGACTGGGCCGCCGCCACATTAAGGTGGCAGGCAGCAAGGGTTGCAAGGAGAAGCAGTACAATGCGTTTCATAATTCCAGGAGCGGATGGCAAGAAGAGTCCGCTTTTCGCAAATATACGAAAAAAAACGAACGATTCCTTGTCCTTCCCAGAAACAACGCACCGACTCTTGGCTTTACCGGAATAAAGCAGTATATTTACAATCCACGCATCCACCGTTTTTGTTTGAGTAATTTTTTGTCAGCATGAAACACAATACCATCATCCTTTACGCCCTTTTGGCCCTGATGCCGCTTGCCTGCGCCTCCCCTGAAGGAAAGCGCGAAACGTGGAACGACAGCGACCGGGAACTCGCCCGCGCCATCCTCAAAGACCGCACGCTCTCCGTCGTGGACAGCATGGGGCACGCCCTTCTCAAAAAAGGCTACAACGCCGGAAGCGGCTACAGCCAGACCTGGATAAGGGACTTCAACACCTTCATCGAGACCGCCATGGACGTTGCCGGGACGTCCGACGTCCGCAAGGCCCTTTCGACCTTCTTCCTGATGCAGCAGCCGAACGGCGAGATTGTCGATGGATATGTCCCTGAAGATGAGTTCACCTGGGACGATGAAAATACCTACACCTCCCCTGCCGCCCCCGGAATTACAGGGTTCAAGAACACCGTCGAGACGGACCAGGAGACTTCCCTCATCCAGGCTGTCCGGAAATATGTCCAGAGGACGGGCGACCGAGGTTTCCTCACGGCCGACATGGCCGGAAAAACCGTCCTCGAACGCATGAAAGAGGCTGTGGACTACCTCCTTCGGGAGAAATCCGACCAGGGCACCTCCCTTCTCACCGGGGCCCTCACAGCCGACTGGGGAGACGTGGAGAACGACCCCGAGAACTGCGTGGACATCGGCCCCGGCTCCACCGTCACGGTGGACATCTACGACAATGCGATGATGGTCATAGCCCTCAGGGACCTCGCCTTCCTGGACCCGGACGGCCGTGAAAGGTGGGATTCCCTCCGCGCTTCCTTCGAAAAAAACATCCGCCGCTTCCTCTGGGACGAAAAACGCGGCCGCTTCCTCCCCCACTACTATCCCGACGGGAAACCTGAAGCCGTATATTTCGACGAAGAACTGATTTACAATCACGGCGGAACTGCCGTCGCCATCGAGGCCGGTCTCCTCTCGAAGGAAGAGATTCTCAAGGTTAACGAGGACATGCTCGCCAACGTCAAAGCCTCGGGAATGTCCTCCATCGGACTGACCGTCTATCCGACTTATCCCGAAGGATTTTTCCCCGGAGGGATGGCAAAGCCCTTCAACTACCAGAACGGCGGAGACTGGACCTGGTTCGGAGGAAGGATGATTCAGCAGCTGATAATCAACGGATTCGTCCACGAGGCCTATCAGGAAATACGTCCGATGCTGGACCGCGTCATAGTCAACGGAGACTTCTACGAGTGGTACGGTCCCGGCGGAGTCCCCTCCGGCTCGGCCGCGTTCAAAGGGTCGGCGGGAGTGCTATGCAAGGCCATCGCCCTCCTGCGCGAATGGGCGGAGTCGGTCCCTGCCTGACCTGGAACGCATAGAAAACAGAAACAGCCTCCTACAATCGTAGAAGGCTGTTTTGCAGTGCGGAAGGGACTCGAACCCTCGACCTCCGGCGTGACAGGCCGGCGTTCTAACCGACTGAACTACCGCACTAAATTTCGTCCGTACTGAATCAGTTTCCAGACGTCCCGCTGTCATTCGGGATTGCAAAGATAGATATTTTTCCTCTTCATGCAAATTTTTTTTTGAAAAATCTTCAAATTATTTTTTTGAAATCCAAAAGCCGTCCCATGTTCTTGGATTTCAACGGCGCAATGACTATCTTTACGGGAGCAACAAAACCCGACCGTTATGAAAAAATTCCTCTTTCCGGCCTTCGCCGTCCTGGCAGCCATCTTTTCCGCTTCATGCCTGAGCGCCAAAGTCGTCCCTGAGACCATCTTTACGGACAATATGGTGCTCCAGAGAAACTCCACCGTCCAGCTGTGGGGTAAGGCCGAGCCCCTGTCCCTCCTTACCGTCAAACCGTCCTGGACCGACGAGACATACAAGACCCAGGTTTCCCGGACCGGGAAATGGGGCATCTACCTCCCCACCCCCGATGCCGGCGGTCCCTACACCATCACCTTCTCAGACACTGAAGAGCTGGTCCTCAAAAACATACTCATCGGAGAGGTGTGGATTTGCAGCGGCCAGTCCAACATGGAGATGCCAGTGGCCCACAGATGGGCTAAGGACGGGAGGATCGGAGTCGACGGATACGAAAAAGAGATCTCCTCTCTTGACAAAGTCCCCGGAATAAGGCTGCTCAGGCTGGAAAAAGCGACGAGCAACGTCCTTCTTGAAAGCGCCGCGGTAGCCGATGGCGGCTGGACGGCCTGCACGAAGGAATCGGTCGAACCCTTCTCAGCCACTGCATATTTCTTCGGGAAATACCTCTATGAGACCCTGGGGGTGCCCGTAGGCCTCATTGAGACCTGCTGGGGCGGCACGATTGCGGAGGCCTGGACCAGCAAGGGCTCCCTCTCCAAGATGCATGATTTCGACAATCAACTCGGCATGCTCGACGATCTTCCCGAGAGGATAAAGAACTGGGAGACGGATCACCAGAGAGACATCGAGAACTGGAAGACCGAAATAAACACCAAAGACCCCTCCTGGAAAAACGGAAAAACCAACTGGGCGGCAAAGGATATCAATACAACCGACTGGGGAGATATCGTGAACCCCTGCAAGATGGAAACGGAGCTGGGAGAGGATTTCGACGGAGTCGTATGGTTCCGAAAGACTATCGACATCCCGCGGTCATGGGCAGGTAAAGACCTTGAACTCAATCTGTCATGCATCGATGACGAGGACTGGACCTTCTTCAACGGCGTGCAGGTCGGAAAGGGCGAAGGATACCTTGTCGAACGCCATTACACCATTCCCGGATCCAAGGTCAAAGCCGGAAAGGCCGTCCTGGCCATCAGGGTCATGGACTATCAGGGAACCGGAGGACTCTGGGGAGAAGAGGAGAATATCTATATTCAGGTAAAGGGAAACGGTTCTTTACGCATACCCCTCGCCGGGACGTGGCAATACAAAGTGTCAGTACCGAAAGACAAGGTACCCGCCCTTCCCGAACAGGCCAACCCGGGGCCGAACTTCCCTACCATCCTTTACAATGCGATGATCAATCCCCTCGTCGGCTACGGCATCCGCGGAGCCATCTGGTACCAGGGCGAATCCAATGCTTACAGGGCCGCCCAGTACAGGGAGCTCCTTCCCCTGATGATACGCGACTGGCGCAAGGCCTGGGGAACTCCATTCCCGTTCTATATCGTCCAGATTGCCAATTATATGGAAGCGCAGACCGGACCGGAGGAATCCAGCTGGGCCTTCCTGCGCGACGCACAGAGGGAGACCGCCCTGCATCTGGAAAATTCAGGACTT
>CAMOVV010000157.1 GCA_946627685.1 uncultured Bacteroidales bacterium | reverse complement strand
CCTGTCCGTGTATTTGTTGAAATCCTGCGGCTCTTTCACGAATCTGTAAGCCGGATTATACTGATGATGTCTCATTACACGCTAATTATCTATGTTTGTGGAATCCCAAAGCAGGTCAAGATTCAAGTCCCTCCTGATAATACTCTTTCCGTTTATGTCAAACACATCCAGTTGGGAAAATGCTTCTGAAATCTTTTTACGAAGCCCTGTATCTGTCCTGTCCTTGACAACCATAACACCTATACGGCTACTGCTAGCACGGGAAGAATCAATAACGTCGCCTTCATGCTTATAGAAAGAAAGCGTTTTTATTATCCCATTATGCAACAAGGCTTCTCCCCCGGAGGTATTTCTATAAATACCGCTGGAACCATATATCTGGTTAACAGCATATTTTTCAACCATAGGATGCCAACTGTCAATCGAAATCGGGATCTTCAGGAAAGAATCAACACCAGCGGATATAATATCATAACCTGTAGCATCTTTAATGGTCCGGAAACTTATACCGCCGCCAACCCTTGGAGCAAATTCAATCACGCTTATATTATTACCTGCAACGATTCCTTGGAAAAACAGAGGCGTATTGTCAAGGTCAAATACGGTTGCTATTTTAGTAAGTAACTGTTCTGCAAGTATTTCTACGGTATCAGGAATGCGGGAAGGGGCCAAGGATGCGTAGCATTTAATTACTTTGTCCTCACCGTCATACACACTCATCCGCTCCTGGTGCATGATAAGATTCGCACGTCCGCCCACAACGACGCCATAAGCGCTAATCTCCTTACCTGCAACATATTCTTCGACTATCGCCTTTCCGTTGCGACTGAATTTCAAGGCTTCCGGCAAACATTTCCTCAATTCACTTTCATTATAAACCCTTTTGACACCATTTGCGGAATTGCTGTCAGCCGGCTTTATCATCAACGGATATTTCATGTCCAAATCAGAAACGTCATTAACCGACCCTACCTGAATATAACGGGATGTGGGAATATCATTATCCCACATTATCCTCTTCATACGCTGCTTATCCGTCACATTCAATGCTGTTTCATATGAATATGGCCCGGTCAATCCCAACTTCTCCGACACATAGCAACAGGTGACATTCGCTTGATCTACATTTGTACTGATTACGAGTTCTGCTTTCCTGGCTTTTGAAACTTCCTCGACCGCCTCTATATCAAGGGTACTTATCTGTAGATGCTCATCTGCATACTGTTTAGCAGGAGGATTCGGCGTGTAATCCAAAAGGACCGTATAATACCCACGCTCCTTAAGTAATTCAATCAGATGGACATGCGGAAGCGTCCCTCCGAGGACTATGGCTACTGGTTTGTCAGTCATTACTTAGGCGATACTACAGCTTCGGGATAATAGGTGTCGATCATCCTCTTGACAAGGACAATCTGCTTGGCCCTCTGGCGGGCTTCTTTCTCAGTGGTGTCGTAGCTGTGGTTGGCGGCCACGCTGCCTCCTGTCTTGAGATAGACGGGGGCTGCCACGCGGATGAAGTCGGGGACCTCGTAGTGGCGGATGAAGCCGCCGGAGGACTTGGGATTCTCGGTGTGAAGGTCGATGGGAACGTCGATGGCGGCCCTCATGGAAGCGAGCATCTGGAGCTGTATGTCTCTCACGGGATTGATGCTGTCGGCGCCGAGGGTTTCAAGTACATGGGCGGAGCAGGGGTTGCCGTGTCCGCTGTGGGCGCTCACCTTAAACTCACAGTCAGCGGGAATGTAGCCGCTCTTTCTGGCCTCATTCAAAGCCCAGAGAAGTCCTTCGTCATAGATGAGGAAACCGCGCACTCCGAATGCGGCGGCCCTGCGGATTTCTTCGATGCCGCGGGCGACCTGCTCCTGTCCGCGAAGGCGGTAGCCCATCCTCTGCCCCTCTTCGGTCTTGACGGAGGCGGAGGTGTCCGTAGTCGCCCTGGGGCCGCAGGCCAGAACAAGCTGGACCTTCCATTTCCGGGCATATTCAACCATGGTCTTTATCTCATCGTCCGTGAGGAACATGATGCCCTTGGTCTGGGTGACCCGGTGTATCTGGATGCCATATTCGTCCAGGGCCTCGAGAAGGGCCTTCATCGGGCCGGGACCCTGGATGCCGGGAACCTCGAAACGGTACTGACCGCCGTCAGGGAAACGTTTTTCAGAAGTGGGCAGTTCGTAAAGGTCACCGCCCGGCATACCGATGCTCTCAAGGAACGCACGGGTATCCTTCATTGTGTAAAAAGCCATAACTATCTGTTTATTTTATTATTATATCCAAAACTCTTTCAACGTCAGCGTCACTCAGCTCGTGATGCATGGGAAGGCATATCACCTCGTCGGCGATTTTCGTGGCCACGGGAAGATTCTCCGGAGCGGCGCTGGGAAGGTTCCTGTAAACGCTGAACGCGCTGATAAGGGGATAGAAATATCTTCTCCCAAGCACTTCCTTTTCCTTCATCTCAAAATAGAGTTCATCCCTCGTCCTGCCAAATTCCCCGGCATCGATGAAAACGGGGAAGTAGCTGTAGTTGTGACGGACTCCGGGCATATCGTCGAAAAACCTTATGCCGGGAACATCTTTAAGCGCCTCGCGGTAAAGTCCTGCAACGCGGCGGCGCTTCTCGATTGCGGAGTCCACCTGACGCAGGTTCAGAAGACCGTAGGCCGAGCGGACCTCATCCACCTTGCTGTTGATACCGGGGGAAACCACCTCCGTTTCTCCGGCGAAACCGAAGTTCTTCAGTCCGTCGATTTTCTTTTTGGTCTCGGCGTCGTGCATCACCATCGCGCCTCCTTCAAGGGTGTTGTACACCTTGGTGGCATGGAAACTCAAGGTGGAAAGGTCTCCGGCATTCAGGACGCTCTCGCCGTCCACCTCCACTCCGAAAGCGTGGGCGGCGTCATATATCACCTTCAACCCATGCCTGTCGGCTATTTCCTGTATAGCCTTCATGTTCACGGGTTTACCATAGCAGTGCACCGGCATTATGGCCGCGGTCGCAGGAGTAATCGCAGCCTCTATCTTTTCAGGGTCCAGTCCGCAGGTGCTCTCCTCAATATCCACGAAAACGGGCGTGCATCCATTCCACACGATGCTGTGGGTGGTGGCCACGAAACTGTAAGGAGTGGTTATGACCTCGCCCTTGATGTCAAGGGCCTGGAGGGCCGTAAGCAAAGGGAGGGTGCCGTTGGTGAAAAGGCTTATGTACGGAACTTTCAGATACTCCGCCAGAGCCGCTTCAAGCCTTTTATGGAAAGACCCGTTGTTTGTCACCCATTTGCTGTCCCATATCTCCCTGAGCATTCCGCCGAACTCTTCAAGGTCGGGGAGCAGCGGGGATGTCACCGTTATTCTGCCCATATTTTACTTATTGTTTTTCAGTTTTTCGAGTCCCCTGTCCCTGAAGAAGTTGGAGTTCGTCTCCTCCTTCATTTCGTCTATCACCTTCAGGAGATACTGGCCATATTGGTTTTTGAGCATCGGAGCCGCGATTTCCCTCATCTTTTCCTCCGAAATCCAGCCGTTGCGGTAGGCGATGCCTTCAAGACAGGCAATCTTGAGGCCCTGGCGTTTCTCAATTACTTCCACGAAGGTCGATGCCTCCGCGAGGCTGTCGTGGGTGCCTGTATCCAACCACGCGAAACCTCTTCCGAAGACCCTCACTTTCAGCTCTCCGTCTTTCAGGAATTCCTGGTTCACGGTGGTTATTTCCAATTCCCCCCTCGCCGAGGGCTTGATGCCTTTCGCCACTTTCACTACCTTGTTGGGGTAGAAGTACAGCCCCACCACGGCATAGTTGCTCTTCGGCTCTTTAGGCTTTTCCTCTATCGACAGGCAGTTGCCGTCGCGGTCAAATTCGGCGACTCCGTATCTCTCGGGGTCGCTCACCCAATAGCCGAAGACCGTGGCCTTGGCGTTTTCCTCGGCATCCATCACCGCCTTGCGCAGAAGGCCGGTAAATCCGCTCCCGTGGAAGATATTGTCCCCGAGCACGAGGCAGACGCTGTCGTCTCCGATGAACTTCTCCCCGATGATGAACGCCTGCGCAAGCCCGTCCGGAGAGGGCTGTTCGGCATACTCGAAACGGACTCCGTAGTCCGACCCGTCGCCGAGCAGACGTTTGAAGCCGGGCAGGTCCTGGGGTGTGCTGATGATGAGAATATCCCGTATCCCCGCCAGCATCAGCGCGCTGATGGGATAGTA
>CAMOVV010000156.1 GCA_946627685.1 uncultured Bacteroidales bacterium | reverse complement strand
TTGCCGTATTTCGAATAGAGCAGGTTCCTCATCGCGGCATAAAGCACGGCGGGGGTGGACTCGCTCCTCGAGGAGAGGGGCTTTTCCATTTCGGCGGCGCCCCCGAGCATCTTCCTCATATCGAAACCGGCGAGAACGATGGGAAGGATTCCTACAGGAGTAAGCACGGAATAGCGGCCTCCGACGTTGTCGGGGACGATGAAGGTGCGGTAGCCTTCCTGGGTGGAAAGGGTCTTGAGGGCTCCCTTATGCTCATCGGTGATGGCGACTATCCTTTCGGAAGCGTCTTTGTAGTTCTTTTCGATGTATTCCTTCACGATTCTGAAGGCGACGGCGGGCTCGGTGGTGGTCCCTGATTTGGAGATAACGACGCAGGCGACGTTCCTCTCGGCCACGAGGTCCATCAGTTCGGCAAGGTATTCCTCAGAGAGGTTGTTGCCGGCAAAGACGATTTCGGGGTTGTCCTTCTTCCCGGAAAGCTGCTTCGCGAAATTATGGGAAAGGGCCTCGATGGCGCAGCGGGCTCCGAGATAGGAGCCTCCGATGCCGATGACGACGACAAGGTCAACTCCCTTGGACTTCCAGTCGTCCCTTACGGCCTCGCACTCCACGATGAGGGACTCCGGAGTGGACGAAGGAAGATTCTTCCAGCCGAGGAAGTCGTTTCCCGCCCCCCTGCCGCTCTCGAGAGCGTCGAAAGCCACCAGGGCCTTGTCGATAAATTCTTTACATTCAGACTCTTTAACAAAGGAGGAGCAACCTCCGAGATCAACTTTTACCATATAACTAACCTTTAATACCAATAGTTCGGACCGCAAATTTATCATTTTTCGCGTAAATCTCATTTGCCGGAGGCCGAAGAATTGAAGAAAAAGATTAATTTTGAAGAAAATTCCAAGACATGCTGAAGAAGATACTGCTCCTCCTCGCCTGCGCCGCCCTCGTCTGCTGCACCGGAGCTCCGGTCAAGGACAAAAAACTCGCCCAGGGCGAGACGTTTTTTCCCGGCGGGCGGACCGCCACCTACGGGAATTTCATGCTTACCGGCAGTTTCAAGACTGACGACGGAGCCTCGTCTTCCATAAGGTTCGGAGGAAAGGCCCCCGGGGAAGGCTATAAGGTCATCTTCCGCAACGGCCCCATCGACGGGACCGTGAAAAGCGGTTCCCTCGCCGGCGTGAGGAACCTCTACCGTTCCCAGGCCGAAGACGGGAAGTGGAGCGAGTTCTCCATAGCCGTGAGGGGGAAGAACATCTCGGTGAAGATTGACGGGACGGACGTCGTGTGCTACACCGAGCCGGACAAACCCTGGAGGGCTCCCGGCCATGAGGGCCAGGTCCTCGGGAAAGGTCCCGTGCAGGTGTGCGCAGATGAAGGTTCCACGCATTTCAAGGATTTGAAGATAGAGAAGCTCGGAGCGGACGCCGTGAATCCATGCGACACCCTCCCTCCGGTTGACGAGCAGACCGACAGGATCATCCGCCTCCAGCAGGAGGACTTTCCCGTCATCGACTGGCACGTCCACCTGAAGGGCGGCCTCACCAAGGAGCAGGCCCATGCGATGTCGATGAATTACGGCATAAACTACGGAGTCGCCCCGAATGCGGGAGAAGGCGGCGTGGGCCGGATGCTGGCCGACGACGCCGAAGTATATGAGTATTTCAAGGAGGTCAGTCCACTTCCCTTCCTCCGCGGAGTCCAGGGAGAAGGCCGCCGCTGGACCACGCAGTTCTCCGCGCAGGCCCTCGGCGTATTCGACTACCTCTTCACCGACGCTATGACCATAGTGGACAAAGGCCGTATATGCAGGATTTACCGCCCCGAGGAAGTGCATCTCGACGGCCGCACCTGGCAGCAGTACATGGACGTGATTGTGGACCAGACCGTGAAGATTCTCACCTACGAGCCCGCAGACATCTATGCCAACGCCACCTATATCCCGGACGGGATGAACGCCGACTACGCCGCCTACTGGACGGACGAGAGGGTGGACAAGGTGCTCGACGTGCTTGAAAAATACCACATTGCGATGGAAATCAGTCCCCGTTACAGAATTCCGTCCTTTGACGTAATCAAAAAGGCCAAGGCCCGCGGTATCAAGTTCACCTTCGGCACCAACAACGTGGACGCGGATTTCGGACGCCTGGAATACGCCATCGAGGCCATACGCGAATGCGGCCTCACCAGGGACGACATGTGGTTCCCTCCCATGAGTGTCCGCTCAGGGCGCACCGCCGTGGATTACAACCATTTTGGAAAACAATAAAATCAATACAATCATGAAAGACTCTCTAAGGACCCTTGCGGCTGCGGCTGCGCTCATCCTTCTTCTCACGGGCTGCTCCAAGACCCACAAGACTGCCATCACCGCGCATCGCGGTTATTGGAAATGCGAAGAAGCCGCCGGAGCCCAGAACTCCGTCGCCGCCTTCCGCCTGGCCCAGGAATACGGCCTCTGGGGCAGCGAATTTGACGTGCGCCTCACGAAGGACGACAAGGTCGTAGTCAACCACGACGATGACATCAACGGGAAAAAGGTCAGGGACTACCTTTGGGTCGACCTCAAGGACGAGAAGCTCAGCAACGGGGAGACCCTCTGCACCCTGGAAGATTATTTCGCGCAGGGACAGAAATGCAAAACCACCGTTCTGGTCCTGGAGTTCAAGCACATGGGTGACGACGCCGCCGACGAAGTCCTGGTCCAAAAGAGCATACAGGCCCTGAAGGACTTCGGGCTCTACAATCCCAAGAGGGTGATTTTCATTTCCTTCAGCCTCTACACCTGCAAGAGGATTGCCGAGCTGTGCCCGGAATTTACGAACCAGTACCTGAGCGGTGACATCGCTCCCAAAGACCTGAAAGCCATGGGAATCAACGGCATCGACTATGAGCAGGGCGTTTTCTTCAAGAATCCCGGCTGGGTGAAGGAAGCCCACGACCTGGGCATGAGCGTCAACGTCTGGACGGTCAACAGCGAGGAGAACATGCGCAAGCTCGCCGACATGGGCGTGGACTGCATCACCACCAACGAACCCGCCCTCTGCCGCAAGGTTCTCGGGAAGTCCGAGGCGGTCAAGACAAAAAAATCAAGAGAGATAAAGTAAACGCACTTAACTGTTTGAACATAAATGAAAGCCGTAGTAAACACAGATTTCCGCTTCCCCGGACAAAGGGGTAAATACACGGGCAAGGTCCGCGACGTTTATGACATCGACGGAAAATATCTCGCGATGGTCGTCACGGACAGGATTTCAGCCTTCGACGTCGTCCTTCCCGAGGGGATTCCCTACAAGGGACAGGTACTCAACATGATAGCGGCCAAGTTCCTGGACGCCACCGCCGACATAATTCCCAACTGGAAGGTTGCCGTACCCGACCCCAACGTCACCGTGGGATACAGGTGCGAACCCTTCAAGATAGAGATGGTCATAAGGGGCTACCTCGCCGGACACGCATGGAGGGAATACAAGGCCGGGAAAAGGACTCTCTGCGGAGTTCCCCTCCCCGACGGAATGGTTGAAAACCAGAAATTCCCCGAGCCTATAATCACCCCCACGTCGAAGGCTGCGGAAGGCCACGACGAAGACATTTCCAAAGAAGAAATCATCGCCCAGGGACTCGCCTCCAAAGAAGACTACGAAGCCCTCGAAGAATACACAAGGGCCATTTTCCAGCGCGGCACCGAAATAGCCGCCAGGCAAGGGCTCATACTTGTCGATACGAAATACGAGTTCGGAAAGAAAGACGGAAAGATCATCCTCATGGACGAGATTCACACTCCGGACTCTTCGAGGTATTTCTATTCTGAAGGTTATGAAGAAAGGCTCGCGAAAGGGGAAAGGCAGAGGCAGCTCTCGAAGGAGTTTGTCCGCGAATGGCTGATGGCCAACGGCTTCCAGGGCCAGGAGGGGCAGAAGGTTCCCCAGATGACCCCCGAGGTGGTGAGTCACATAACCGACCGCTACGTGGAACTTTACGAGCACATTACGGGGGAGAAATTCTCCCGCGTCCCCTACTCCGCCGGGCAGATTGAAAAGAACGTCACGGACTGCCTCAGCTCACTCCTGTGAGACAATGACATTCACAAGATTCTCAATCTGTGAGTATTCGTAACCCCTGGAGAGGGCATATTTGAGAAGGCGCAGCTTGGCGTCGCTCTCTCCCCGGACGGACCTGTATTTTGCGGTGAGAAGGCTCTCCAGCCTGGC
>CAMOVV010000155.1 GCA_946627685.1 uncultured Bacteroidales bacterium | reverse complement strand
GACAGCAACGGGAGGGCCGTGCGAAAGAATCACACCATTATCGGCCCGAAGGGCAATCCGATTGAGTTCTACGATATATGTGACGAGTTGCAAGGTATCTATCCGAAAGATTTTGTATTCGAGGGCTGGCATCCTCAATGCAGGTGCTATACTACCACTATCCTGCCGAGCCGCGAGGAGTTTTTTAAGTATCTCGATGAAATGGACGAGAACGGTAACTCGACCTATAAGTTTGAGAACGAAATCCCCGAAGGGCAAGTCCCTCCCCAACTAAAAAAGTGGATAGATGCTAACAAGTATAGGATAACTCAAGCCAAGTCGCTGCCGTACTTCATTGAGCATAATAAGAAGTTTTTTGAAGGGGTAGAACTTAGCGAAACTGTGCTTGATAACGCCAGAAAAGGAAGAAAATGGGGTATGCTCGGAGAAAAATTTGGTCTCTCTGCCGAGGATAAAGCGGAAAGGCTTTATAACGAGCCAAAGAATAGTCGCCCCCCGAAACTTAAAGAAAAAATTGAACTTCAAGCAAGAGAGATAGCTAAAGAGCTTGGAATAGAATATACGCCTATGGGTTTCTATAAGGCGGATAGTGGAGCTTCTAATGTGGTAAAGGATAGGGAAAATTGCCAGAGTTGTGTCCTTGCTCACGAAGCAAGACTGCGTGGGATTGATTGTACCGCGATAAAAAGGGATTTAGAAAAGCCGGATTCTTGGGCGAATAAAATTGCTAATAATTCCGCCTTGGGATGGCAAATACCTTTTGATTTGAAAGATGGAGAACTTGCAACATACGAAGGCAACGATAAAGAACTAATCGATATTATCGAAAGTTTGACAAAACAAAAAGGCCGTTATCACATAGGATATGACTACAATAAGAAAGATGGCCATATTATTGTAGCAGAACGATTCGATTCGGGAGAACTTGTGCTATATGACCCTCAAAAGAATACATTTCCTTCCCTTGCAAGTGTCGTAGTTATGGCTATTAATATACAAATCCTTCGAGTAGATAACTTGCTTTTTAATAAAGAAGCCTTGATGGCAGTTATTCGCCCATATTGAGAGTTCTGAGGATGGATATATATTTTCCTATTTCCTCATAGGACCATTGAAAAGAATCGCTAATTTCCCCATTTTTAGAAACTCGAATAAACTGAGGAAGCCCATTCTTGCCATGTGTTGATTCGGAGTGAAATAAATAATAAACAATTCCGCTATCTTCTTTAGATAGTTCCAGAAATCTATTGTATCCGTGCTTTTCTCCCCATCGAGATGCTATTTCGGTGCTCAACATAACATTAAGTAAAAATAATACGCTGAAACATAGTAATTTTTTTTTCAAATAGGCAAGGAGCCGTCTTGATTCCGGCGGCTCCCGCCTGAAATACATAAGGTGATAGTGAACATAAGGTGATATTTGGTTTCTGACTACGCGGATTGGACGCTTGCTGTTCTCGTGTCCGTAGCGGTCATGATGTCTTTCAGCACGTCAAGAACGGCATCCTTGCTTTGCATGACCCTTTCAAAGAGGGTGTCGAGGTGCCTTTGGATTTCCTCTTCCCAATCCCCTCCATAGCCGGCATCGGGCTTGGCCGGCCCTTATCGGCGCCGGCCTTCCGAAAAACAGCTTTACCGGCGGACCCTGAATTTTGCAACGACGGCGCAATGGTCTGAGGCCGTGTTGTTTATGACTTCGTAGGAGAGCAGCTTCATTTTCTTGTCCGGCTTTCGGTACATGATATAGTCTATAAGGACGTCCGGCTCTTCTTTTAGGTATTTCGACGGCCATGTCTTCTGGTCTGTGTCGCGGAAATTCAGTTGCATATATTCCGAGAAAGCGGCCATTGTCCCGGAGCCGGGCACGGCGTTCATGTCTCCGGCAAAGAAAACGTGTCCGTCCAGCCCCGCGACTGTGTTTTTTATGATATTTTCCTGCCAGAGCCTGTCGGTTTCGTCCTTGTGGTCGAGGTGAGACCCTCCCACCCAGAATGTCAGTCCGTTTACCTTTGTCTTTATGAAACATGCGGAACGAATCTCGCCTCCTTTTCGGCCCGGGGACGGGTCGCAGGGAAGAGAAACCCTGATGCGCTGGGAGACAGGATGCCTGCATAGGATGGCATTGCCGTAAGCCCCTCCGTCGAAGCTGAAAGCCGGGGCATATTCCGCTTTCATTCCGGTCCTTTTCGCGAGTTCTTCGTGGTTGACTGTGCCGCGGGAGCGCCGGGTGCAGGAATCCACCTCGTTGAGGATGCAGAAATCGGGATTCTGCGCGTTGATGACGGCGGCGAGGGCGTCATAGTCTTCCGCCTTGTGCAATCCTCTGGCCCCGTAGATGTTATATGTCATTACGGTAATTCCCGAGCTGCCGCAGGAGGCTAGGGCCACGGCCAGGCTCAGAAGCAAAAAAACTCTTTTCATACGCTGCCGGTGAACTTTAATCCTTATGCTCCTGAAGGAGATTGTAAAGGCCGTCCTGGCTGAGGACTCCGCGCTTTATGTCCCGGGGGATTTCCCCGCGTTCATCAGCTTCGTAGTCTTCCTGCCAGAGACCGGAAGACATATAGCCGGAAAGGACGTCCAGACCTGAGCCGGAATCGTACAATTTCTCCATTTCCCGTATCCTCGCGATTCTGTCAATCTCGGACAATTCTCCTGTGACAGAATCGATTATGAAGCCGCGTACGACAATGTCGGCCGGCATCAAGGGGTGGGCTTTGATGGCGATGACGGTGCGGATGACCGAGGCTTCGGTGTCGTGGAAGCCTTCCAGCCATTCTTCCAGGTCCGTTTCGCAGCTGGTCAGGTTCTCTTCGGGAATCCCGCGGCGGAGCATCTCATCCTTGAAATGGGAGAAGCCCATGTGGCATGCCCCGCAGTTCGTGTGGGCGACCACCATGATTTCTTCGACGCCCAGTTCATAGACGGCCACGATGAGGCTGCGCATGGCCGAATCCCATTTCGACGGCACCAGGGCCCCTGCGTTCTTGATAATCTTGGCGTCCCCGTTTTTCAGCCCGAGCGCTTCCTGAAGAAGGACGGAAAGGCGGGTGTCCATGCAGCTGAGTACCGCCAGCTTCCTGTCCGGGTATTTATCGGTAACATGCTCCCTGTATTTTCCGGAAGCCACATATTCGCGATTGAATGCGAGTACCTTGTCGATATTGGTCATGTCTTGGAGTTTAGTGCAGATACAAAAATACGAAATTATCAGGTAATGGAGAATTATTCTTATATTTGAAAAAATAACACGATTAAACCGCCTGTATATGAAGAGACTATCCCTATTCCTGATTCTTGCGTTTTTATGCGCTGCGGCTTCGGCCCAGTCTCCCGGCACCGCCCAGGTGCATGATACCCAGCTCCCCGTACTGACCACCCAGCCGGACAACATCCTTTTCAAAATCCGTCTGGGAGCCGGCGAGGTGGACCGTCTTGACGGCGTCAGCCTCGTTTTTGACGAAGGTTCCGATGTCGGAGCAATCAGGTCTCTCAAGCTGTTTTACGGCGGGATAAGCTCGTTTTCAACGAGCAAGCCGGATAAGTTCGAATCGGTCAAGTACCTGGACTGGAGAAGTTTGCACAGGGGAGAGCCTGCCTTTCCCTCATATTCAAGGCTGATAAGCGAGATTAAGGGAAAATTTGAAACCGGGGCCGAGATAAGGCTCCCTGGACCATACTCCTTGTACGAGGGCGTCAACTACTTGTGGGTGAGCGTTCAGCTGAAAAAGAACGCTTCCCTTGACAGCAAGTTATCCGGCAGCATAACGGAAGTGTCCCTGAGCGGCAGGCCGGTTCCCGTGGAACTTGACGGGACCGGAAAGAAAATGCACAGGACCGGCTATGGTGTTAAATATCACGGAGAAAACGGCTCGAAACATTTCCGCATCCCGGGCATAGCCACTACGGACAAAGGCACTCTGGTCGCAGTCTATGACCGCCGCTACAACAGGCTGGATGACCTGCAGGAGCATATCGACGTGGGCTGCAGCCGGAGTACCGACGGAGGACATACCTGGAAGGACGCCCAGCCCGCACTGGACTTCTCCGGGCATGACAATCTCCCCTCCGCGCAGAACGGTGTCGGAGACCCGGCAATCCTCTTCGACCCTGCGACAAAGACTCTCTGGGTTATCGCCCTCCGGATACATGGAGAGAGATTGGGGGCTGACGAAATGGCCAACTACTCCGGACAAACCCCGAAGGGCAGCTATTACCGCATGGTCATGGCGAAAAGCACCGATGACGGGAAGACCTGGTCGCGGCCCATCGAC
>CAMOVV010000154.1 GCA_946627685.1 uncultured Bacteroidales bacterium | reverse complement strand
TGGCGAGGGGGCGCAGTCTGCGGCGTGGCAATGTAACCGGGGCCGATGCCGTTGCACTGGATATTGGCTCCGCCGTACTCGGAACAGATATTCCTCGTGAGCATCTTGAGTCCTCCCTTGGCGGCGGCATAGGCCGAGACCGTTTCCCGTCCCAGTTCGGACATCATGGAGCAGATGTTGATAATCTTCCCGTGGCCCTTGGCAATCATGCCCGGAATGACGGCCTTGCTGACGACAAAGGGCGCGGTGAGGTCCGTGTCGATGACCTCCTTCCACTCTTCCACGGACATCTGCGTCATCGGTATCCTTTTGATAATCCCGGCATTGTTGACAAGGATATCTATCGCGCCAATTTCAGCGGAGATTCTTTCCACCAGTTCCTTGACGGCCTCCTCGTCGGTCACGTCGCAAAGATACCCCCTTACATCCAGGCCGGCCGCCCGGTACTCCTCCTCCGCCGCGGCGATGTGTCCGGGATTCCTGCTGTTGAACGCAACCCTGGCCCCCGCCTGCGCGAATGCCTTGCAGATTGCCATACCGATGCCATAAGTGCCCCCCGTCACGAGCGCCACCTTGCCTTCAAGGGAAAAACTGCCGAGAATATTTTCCATCTCCAATCAAATTTGTTATTATTGTATGCTGTCGACCACACACTGAAAATGTAGCATTACAAATATACTAATTTATGAAAATCATCACAATGGGGGAGGTGATGCTGAGGCTCTCCCCTCCGGGAAATTCAAGACTGGTGCAGGCGCCTGCGCTGAACGTGGAGTTCGGAGGCGGAGAGGCCAATGTCGCGGTGAGCCTTGCTAATTTCGGCCACCACGCATGTTTCGTCACCAAGCTTCCCGCCCATGAAATCGGACAGGCCGCGGTGAACTCCCTCCGACGCTATGGAGTGGACACGTCATTCATCGTCCGCGGAGGCGACAGGGTCGGCATTTATTTCCAGGAAACGGGAGCGTCGCTAAGGTCCGGAAAAGTCATCTACGACCGCCGGGGCTCAGCAATGGCAGAGGCCTCGCCGGAAGATTTCGACTTCGACTCCATTTTCGAAGGGGCCTCCTGGTTCCACTGGACAGGGATTACCCCGGCCCTCTCCGACAAGGCGGCGAAGCTGGTCCTCTGCGCATGCGAGGCTGCAAAAAGAGGCGGCCTCACCGTTTCCTGCGACCTCAACTTCAGGGCGAAGCTCTGGACGAGCGAAAAGGCACGGGAGGTGATGACCCCGCTCATGAAGTATGTGGACGTGTGCATCGGCAACGAAGAAGATGCCCGCTGCTGCCTTGGATTCGAGCCCCGGGCCGATGTGAAGGCGGGCAGGACCGATGCGGAAGGCTACAAGGACATTTTCCTGAAAATGAGGGAAAAGTTCGGCTTCAAGTACATCGCCACCACCCTGAGGGAGAGTTTTTCAGCCTCGCGAAACGGCTGGAAGGCCCTGATTTACGACGGGAAAACATTCTATGAATCAAAAAGATACGACATCAGTCCGATAGTGGACCGCATCGGAGGAGGAGACGCTTTCTCGGGAGGCCTGATTCACGGACTCCTGACAATGCCGACAATGGAAGATGCCGTGGAATTTGCAGTGGCAGCCTCGGCGTTGAAACACACGGTTCCCGGCGACGTGAACCTCATCAGCGAAGCGGAAGCCGCCGCCCTTGCCGCAGGCGACACTTCAGGAAGAATCCAAAGGTAACTCGATATGGCAAAGTTTGACAAATTCAGCGTAATTGGGAAAATCGGCTCCACGAGGATGGTGCCGCTTTTCTTCAGCAGTGACGCCGGCAAGGCGAAAAAGGCCGTAAAAGCCTGTTATGATGCCGGAGCGAGAGCCCTGGAATTCACAAACAGGGGGGATTTCGCCCACGAGATTTTCGCCGGACTGATGGCTTTCGTCCGGGAGAACTGCCCGGAAATAGCTCTCGGAGCCGGAACGGTGCTTGACGCCCCCACGGCTGCCATTTTCCTGCAAAACGGAGCCGATTTCATCGTATCTCCCTGCTTCAACCACGATGTGGCCAGACTCTGCAACCGCCGGGGAGTCCCCTATATCCCGGGATGCGGCACCGTGACCGAGATTTCCTCCGCCCAGGAAGCCGGCTGCGACATCGTGAAAATCTTCCCCGGAGACGTCCTGGGCCCGAAATTCGTCAAAGACGTCCTCGGCCCCCTGCCATGGACGAAGATGATGGTGACGGGAGGCGTCGCCCCGGAAAGGGAAAACCTCAAGGGATGGTTCGGCGCAGGCGCATTCTGCGTGGGGATGGGTTCGAAGCTCTTTCCCAAAGAATTGATGGAGGAAGAAGACTGGGAAGGAATCTCCGCCAGATGCAGGGAATCCCTGGAAATCATCAAGTCACTATGATTCCCAACGGAGGGTGCGGGATTCATCGGGATTGACCGTTATGCTCACCCTCAGGGTCTCCTCCGAGAGGATTTCCTCTATATTCTCCGGCCACTCGATGATGCAGAGGAAGCCGCTGTCGATGTAGTCGTAAAAGCCTATGTCAAGGGCTTCTTCGATTTTGTCAATCCTGTAAAAATCAAAATGATACATCGGCTCTCCCGTGAGAGTCCGGTATTCGTTCACTATCGAGAACGTGGGCGAAGACACGGCGTCCTCCCTCACTCCGAGAGCGCGGCAGACGGCCGTTGTGAAGGTCGTCTTTCCGGCTCCCATGGGAGCGTAAAGGGCGATTATCCTGCCGTCCCCTATTTCTTCGAGGAAAGCGGCCGCCGCCCTGTCAAGGTCGCCGAGGCCCGATATGGTAATTTCGTGAAGCATAATCTTATGCAAAAATAACACTTTTCCCGGTAAAAATCACATAGAAATCCCTGGTGCTCGTGTTGTCCGTGAATATCGCTTTGAGGTAGTAAAGGCTGTCGGAACCCTCGACTTTCAAATACAGAAAAAATAATTAACTCTTTTTTTCCCCGAAACCGGCAGAAAAATAAATTTTCCGGCTTCGGAGGGTTTCACCACAGCGGCGGCGATTCCGCCACATCCCCGCCCGGGTGCCTGTTTCCCGGCAGGGGGGATTCGTATCTTGCCATGCGATTACAAAACGCACAATGCCATGATGATTAATATAAATGCCGCGAAATGTATTGGAATCGACGCTGTGAGCGTGACGGTGGAAGTGGACATTACGAACGGAATCGGAATCCACCTCGTAGGTCTGGCGGACGCGGCCGTGAAGGAAAGCCTCCTCCGGACCGTGACCGCCCTGCAGGCCCTGGATTTCAAGATTCCCGGGAAGAAAATAATCATCAACCTGGCCCCGGCCTTCATGACCAAGAACGGCAGCGGATACGACCTTCCGATAGCCCTCGGCATCATAGCGGCCTCGGGCCAGAGGGACCTTCCCGGCCTCGGAAAATACATTATAATGGGAGAGCTGGGCCTGGACGGCTCCATAAGAGAGGTTTCGGGAGCCCTTCCCACAGTGGAACTGGCCATAAAAAGCGGGCTGAGCGGCTGCATCCTCCCCCTCACCTCGGCGATGGAGGCCATAGAATATGGCGAGACCCTCCTGTACGGGGTCACGAATCTTGCCGAAGTCCTTAAAATACTGGAAGAAAAAGAAGACCCGGGAGACCTTCTGGTCTGGAACACAAGGCTTTACCAAAAGATGAAACGGGACCGCCAGAGGAGGCAGAAAAAGCCGGACTACATGGATTTCTCCGAAATCATAGGCCAGGAAGGGGCGAAACGGGGGGTGGAAATCGCCTGCGCCGGAGGGCACAACATAATTTTCATGGGTCCTCCGGGAGCCGGAAAGAGTTCCCTGGCCAAGGCCATGGCCGGGATTCTTCCCCCGATGACCACGGAAGAGGCCGTGGTGACAAGCAAAATTTACTCTGTGGCTGGAAGAGCCTCCGGCGGGAATTTCGGACTCATCCGCCAGCGGCCTTTCCGCTCCCCTCATTACAGCGCCTCCATGGCGGCGATAATCGGCGGAGGGGGCGGCGACAGCATCCTTCCCGGAGAAGTCACCCTGGCCCAGAACGGAATCCTCTTCCTCGACGAACTGGCCCTCATGCCAAAATCCGTCATCGAAGCCCTCCGTGGGCCGGTGGAGGACCGCCGCGTAAGCATTTCCCGGCTCAAGTCGAAAGTCGAATTCCCTTCTTCCTTCATGCTGGTGGCCGCCTCCAACCCCTGCCCCTGCGGCTACTACGGAGAGGGCGACCGCTGCACCTGCACCCCCACCCAGCGGCAGAACTACCTCGCCAAGCTGTCGGGGCCCATCCTGGACCGGATCGACCGCGCCCGGGCGA
>CAMOVV010000153.1 GCA_946627685.1 uncultured Bacteroidales bacterium | reverse complement strand
AGATAGACAGTTACAACCTTTTCGAGACCATGCTCGATGACCTTAACAGGGACGTCCTTTCCTTCCTTCTCCGCTCCTACATCCCCCTGAGGGACGGCAGCGAGGCCCAGGCCGCGAGGGCTCCCCAGAGGCGCGCCGACATGTCACGCATGCAGACCACCCGTTCTTCCGACCTCACCACCAACGGCGAGCAGAAGTCGAACGCTCCCGTGCGGGCCGAAAAGAAGATAGGCAGGAATGACCCCTGCCCCTGCGGAAGCGGAAAGAAGTATAAGAACTGCCACGGCAAAGATTTGTTTTAATTAATGAAAATAAAGAAGTATCTGGATATGACCGCCAGGACCGAACCCGAAGTAAATGTAAACGAAGTCAGCCGTGTGTCGGCCGGGACTTCCATCAAAGGAGAAATCCATTCTCCCAACGATATCAGGATTGACGGATCCTTCGAGGGCCGCATATATTCCAAATGCAAGGTCGTCGTGGGTGAGAAAGCCGTAATCACCGGGGATATAATCTGCAACAATGTCGATTTCTGGGGGAAGATAAAGGGGGACTTCTATGTGAAAGACACCCTCTCCCTCAAGGATACGGCTACCGTGGACGGGGATATCAACGCCCGCAGGCTCCAGGTGGAGTTGGATGCCAGGTTCAACGGCAACTGCCACATGATTACCGAGGAGGAGTTTGATTCCATGGTGGGAACCATGATTCCCGGCGAGGGCAGCGCCCCTTCCCGTGAAACTCCCGGAACAAGCGTGAAACTCTAGGGCCGCTCCCCTTTATTCTTCAGGCAATCCAGCAGCGCTTCCATAAGGGCTGCAAAATTTGTCTTGCCTTCGATTATTTCAAGCGGGAAGCCTATTGATATGGCTTTATAGCCGGGAGCTTCGAACAGGACTCCGGCGCAGATGCCGGTGTCGGAATAGGTGAGAACGGGAGAAGCCCCTTCCGAGGACGGCAGGATGCCGTCGGCGCTTTCCACACAGTAGGTGTACGGATTGGGAGAGGTGCGGTATTTAATCGGTCCTGACAATCCCTTCGGACGGATCCCGGAGGATTTCACCGGCACCGCTTCTCCGCTTTTTGTCGGAGAGTTCGTGAGCCATTTATATCCCAGCGTGTTTTGGACGAAACGGATTGTCTCCTCTGTTTCAACGCTGTCTTTTTCAATAGGATACACCCCATCCCAGACATCCGTGCCGATATCGGCCCCCGACAGCAGGATGCTCCTTCCCTTTGCTGTGAACTCCGTCAGCGCTTTTCTCATTCCCTGCGGAAACACCTTATACCTCAGCCCCGGTTTCCCGTCCCCGAGGGGCGTGCTCACCTGTTTGCCGCAGATGATGTCGGCCATCCAGGCGTAGGACTGGCAGGAGAGGTCGTCCATGAAGGCCTCGTTGCTTACTGAATAGAAGGGGTAGCCGATGCCGATGAGGGCTCTTCCGTGGATGGAAGGATAGTCGAAGGTGTTGCCCGCCACGATTTTGCCGGCCTGGTCGGAATGGGAGGCTCCGAATCCGGGATTGTCGTCCGACTGCCACTGCTCGTCCCTCTTGAACACGTGCTGGCTTCCGATGAAATCTATTCCGTACAGGTATGGGACGCCCGAATCCAGCTCGTCGTTGAAACCGGCGTATTCCGGAGTGTCGAACCATGCCGGCGGGGCCACCCTGTCGAAGTTGTTCACTATCATTACCGCCTGTCCCTCAGGCCCTTTGTTCTCCTTCTCCGGGATGCCGACGCTGAGGGTCTCGGACGGGAAAGAAAGCCCCCCGTCATTGTAGGCGACGATCCTGAAATCATATACGTGTCCCGGTTCTATGGTGGTTTCGGTGCCTGTCCTTCGGCCTGCAAGCGTCTGGAGCTCGACTTCCCGTCCCTGGTCGAAGCCGCCTCCGTCCACCCTCGTATAAAGGATGTATCCCGTGGGGGCGGCGGTCTTTTCGAGGCCGTCCTGCGTGGGTTTCCAGCTCAGGCACACCTTGGCCGGAGAACCGGCGACGGGGGAGGAGGCGAAGGTGACCTGGAAGGAATTGACGGGCAGGGGCTGGACGGCGTAGCTGCAGCCATAGCGGTCGGAAAGGAATTTCAGGATGCCCTTGTAAACGGCCCTCGAGACGTCGAACCTGAACGAGGGGTCGAGCCCGAGTTTCATGTCGGCGAAATTCTGGTGTGAAAGCAGCTCGAGGAGGATGCCCGGCACAGTGGTCGTGCGGCACTCGCTGTAGGACCTGTCCCAAATCTGGCGTCTTTGCCAGTTGGAGTTGTAGTCCGCCCTGACCGCTTTCACGACTTCGGTCTGGACGAAATCGGCGAGAAGACGGCTCTGCATCCTGTCTTCCCCGTTGGGGAATTTGGTTTTTCCGTCAGAGAGGAGGGTGTATATCGCAAGGGTTCCGATAGTGGAATCGTTGGGGGTGAGGCCGGCGTCTGAGTGGAACGCCAGGGAGAGGTCAACGGGTATCTTTTTTCCGTTTCCTTCATATTCCGGATTGGTGCGGGAGCCTCCTGACATCATTCCGACCCAGGCGCCCCTGTTGCCGTAATCGTTGCCGTAGTCGTTGTCGTGCAGGCGTGTGACCGTCGTATCAACCCCAGCCCACTGCATCCAGTAATGGGACCCTTCGGCGAAGGAGGGCATTCCGGAAGTGACATAGGTGGAATCCGGCACAGGGGCGCTTCCACGGGCGATTTTCCCCATTCCTCCGCCTATTTTTACGGCATCGGCGCTGACGACTGAACCGCTGCGGAACCTCTTCCCTTCCGGGGTGGCGTTGTCCAGGGTGACTTCCCCGTTCCAGCCTTTTTCAAACTCGAAGGTGCCGAGATAAATCCAGGTCCCTCCTCCCATCTTCTGATTGACGAGGAAAACCGTCTCCCCTCCGAGATGGCGCACCGTGTACCTTGCGAAGGAGGAGCTGTTGGGAAGGGATTTCCAGGAAACATAAACCGCGTAGAAGCCCCTTTCAGGGATTTCCGGCCTCCATACGGCCGTCGCCGTGGGGACTCCTCCTTCCGTGCAGGCGGCAACTCTCGCAGTACCCATCGTGAAAGGATTGTCGTCTCCCGAATAGATTTCCTTGAGGTCTGCAAAACCGGTTCCCGCTCCGTTCCACTGCCCGGTCTCGGAGTACACCCCTCTTCTTCGCGTCAGCCCTTCCCGGGCCCCTTCGAAAGCGGGGTCGTTGTCCGTAATAACCTCATATCGCTGGATATCCCTTTCCCTCGGAGTCATGGTGTAGGCTCCCGCATTTTCGAGCATGGGCATCAGGAAGGGAAGCACGTAGCTCTGGGTGTACATGTCCTCCACGGTACGGAGCAGGGCTCCGCGCTGCCACAGCCATTTCCCTTCTTTGGCGTTGAAGTATCTGCCGTGGCTCTGCCATAGGGCTATTATCCTGCCGCTGAGGCCTTTATTGAATCTTTTGGAACCTTGCCTCACTATGAAGGCAGGGTCTATGCGCCTGGGGTCGTCGGTCCTGAATCTGTCGGAGACCGGCTTCCCGTCGTTCCCCGGCTCGGGCATTACGAAGTCTTCCAGGGGCAGGCCGTTGCACATGACGGCGCCGATGGAACAGTCGGCATATTGGGAGGGAAGCCATTTCTTGAGTTCCGAGCGGAACCACTCCGGGTCCCTTTCCCTCCAGGGGTAGTCTCCAAGGGTTCGTTTGAAATTGAAATCCAGGGAGTTATCTTTTTTTATCACTGAGGCCAGGGAGAGATATATCTTCACGGTGTTCCTTTTTCTCATGTGAGCGGAGACCGTGTCAAGCATGGGTTTGAAGGAGGAAAGACGGCTTATTTTCTGGGCGGCGATGTTTCGGGGCCACAGCAGCGACAGGGCGAGGAAAAGGATGGGAAGGAGCCTTTTCATCTTTTTTGTTTCAGGATGTCTGCGAAAAAGACGATGAGGGAGGACAGGCCGAGGGAGAGAATGTCGGTGAGGGCGTCGGCCTTGTCTCCGGTCCGGTAGGGGAGGAAGGTCTGCCCGGCTTCAGTGGCGTAGGCCACGATGCAGCCGACAATAAAGACGATGGCAACGAAAATAATTGTGTGCCAAGGTTTTGTGGTGAATCTGTCAAAGGCCAGCCAGGCAAGGATGGGGAAGGGGAAGAACATGATGAAGTGTACGACCTTGTCGAAGGGGAGGCCGAGGATGAATTTCTGGGGCTCAGGGATGCTGCTGAAATTCGCGAAGCAGCACCAGGCGCCGGCGGCGAGATAGACGAAAAACAGCGCCGTCCATATTCTTCTTGTTCTTGTTTTCATGGCCTGGTCAGAGTTTCTGCATGTC
>CAMOVV010000152.1 GCA_946627685.1 uncultured Bacteroidales bacterium | reverse complement strand
CGGCTTTTGCGATAATGTCGCTCGCTTTGAGGATATTGGCTGCATCTGAGAGGGAGGTGCCTCCGAATTTCAGTACTTGCATAATCTACAGTTTGTTGAGTATGGGTTGGAGAATTGCGCTTATCTGGTCGGTTTCAAGCAGGAAGCCGTCGTGCCCGAAGTCGGAGGAGATGGTGATGAGGGGGACGCCGAGTCCTCCGGCGATGATTTCAAGCTCGGAAGGGGGGAAGATGAGGTCGGAGTCTATGGCGACGACGGTGCTGGAGGCCTTTATCTTCGAAAGGGCGGACTTCACCCCGCCGCGGCCTCTGCCTATGTTCTGGCTGTCCACGCTGTGGGAGAGGTACCAGTAGGAATAGGCGTCGAACCTCCTTGCGAGTTTCTCGCCCTGGTATCTCTGATAGGAGCAGGCCCTCGACGGGAAGATGGTGTCAGGGCCGGGTTCCTTCTGGGTGCGGTTGTATCCTTCGGCGCTGCGGTAGGAGATGAGGGCTATGGCCCTCGCGCACTTCATTCCGGTTTTTCCTCCCTCGAGGTCCTTCGCCTCAAAGAAGGATGAATCTGCCTCCACGGCCATCCTCTGCGCTTCCTCGAAGGCAGTAAGCCAGGGGGTCACCCTCGCTCCGGTGGCCATGAACATGGCGTTTCCGACCCTTTCCGGGAACATTATGCAGTATTCGAGGGCCTGGAAACCTCCGATGCTGGACCCGAGGATAAGGTCAATCTTCTCTATTCCAAGATGTTCCCTTATGATATCCAGGCTTCTGGCTATGTCGCGTACCGTGGTTTTCGGGAAATCCAGGAACCAGGGCCTCCCGGTGCGGGGGTTGACGGCGGACGGCCCCGAAGAGCCGTAGCATGAGCCTATCATATTGACGCAGACCACGAAATACTTCTCAGGGTCAATGGTTTTCCCCTTTCCTAAAAGGGTGTTCCACCAATCTTCCGGGTCAGAATTGGCCGTGAGGGCATGGCAAATCCACACCACCTTTCTTCCCCCGGGTTCGCCCTCGGAGGTGTGATAGGCCAGGGTGAGCCCGTCCAGGGCCCCTCCGGCTTCAAAACAGAATCTGCCTTCGTGATTGTATATGTGACCTGTCATAGGAAAACCGCACTACTTTCTAACAAACCGTAAAGATAGTGATTTCCAGATAAACACGCAGTATATCCCGAGGAGAATCACGTTCAAGCCCATCCAGGCCACGGTCTTTCCGTCAAAGGGAGAGTCGGTTGCGAGCCCCAGGGCCTTCCTTGCCGCCACGGACAGGGCGTACAGGGCGAGCGAAAGGGCGAAAGCTCCGAGGATTCCCTTCAAATCATATTTTATCGGATATTTCTTCTGGCCTATGAAATAGCTCATCAGCATGGCGGTGCCGTAGCCGGCGAACCCTCCCCAGGCACAGGCCATATAGCCGTAGCGGGGCACGAAGGCCACGTTCACCCCGATCATCACCGCGGCGCTCACCGCGCTCATTATGGCTCCCCAGATGGTCTTGTCGCTGAGCTTGTACCAGAAAGAAAGGTTGAAATACACTCCCATGAAAATTTCCGCCATCATCACGATGGGGACGACCTTCAGTCCCTCCCAATAATCCCCCCTGCCGGCGAGATACCTCAGGACGGGGAGGAAAAACATTACGCCGAGGAAGGCCAGAAGGGTGAAAATCACGAAAAACTTCATTCCTTCAGCGAGGGTCTCGGGGCTGTCCTTGTCCCGGCTCCCGTTGAAGACGATGGGCTCGTAAGCATAACGGAAGGCCTGTGTGAGGACTGACATGATGAGGGCTATCTTTGCGCAGGCCCCGTAGATGCCCAGCTGGACCTTGCCCTCCTCGCCCGGCACCAGCCAGGGGAAGAGAATCTTGTCCGCCACCTGGTTGAGGATGCCTACGATGCCAAGCAGAAGAAGGGGCCAGGTGTAGGTGAGCATCCTCTTTGCGAGGGAGCGGTCCCAGCCGTGGAGGATGCCCTTCATCTCGGGGATGAACAGGATGGAAACGGCCGTGGTGCAGATGAGGTTTATGAAGAAGATGAAGCCGACGCCGTAGTCGAATCTCTGCCAGGCCGCTTCAAGGCCGGGGAAGGAGGTGAAAAGCTTCGGAAGGAGGACGAAGCACACCACGTTGAGGATGACGTTTGGGATGATGAAGGCGAACTTCAGGGCCACGAACCTTAAGGGGCGCCTCTGTTGGCGGAGGCGGCTGAACATGATGGCCTGGAAGGCGTCCTGGGCCACTATGAGGGCCATGCAGGCGATGTATTCGGGGTGGGAGGAATAGCCCAGGGCCCCGCTCACCGGTCCCAGCAGGCCGAGCACGGCCGCGATGAAGGCAAGGCAGACCAGCCCGACCAGCCTCAGGGTGGTGCTATAGACGGTCTTGTCGTCCTCTCCCTCTTTGTTGCTGAAGCGGAAGAGGGTGGTCTCCATGCCGAAGGTGAGGAGGGTGAGAAGGAGGGCTGTGTAGGCGTAGAGGTTGGTCACAATGCCGTAACCTCCGCTCTCAGCCGCTATGAAATAGGTATAGAGGGGGACGAGCAGATAGTTGAGAAAGCGTCCCACTATGCTGCTCAGGCCGTACAGGGCCGTATCTTTTGCCAGAGATTTCAGGTTCATATCCGCAAAAATAATTAAATTTGTCCCATTATGAAACAGACAATCATCCTTGCCATCGGCTGCATAGCTCTCGCGGCCCTGGCAGCCGGCTGCGGCAGCCGTTCAAAAAAAGCCGAAGCCGCCGCGGACGAAGCGGCCCTGAAGGCGGAGCAGGATTCCATCGCCGCCGTCCAGAACCAGAAAAAAGCGGAAGAAATCATGAAAACTCTCCCCGAAGAACCCGTGTTTTGCATCGTGACCAATCTCGGCACCATCAAGGTCAAGCTCTATTCCAAGACCCCGAAACATCGCGACAACTTTGAAAAGCTCGCCCTGTCGGGCTTCTACGACGGCCTTCTCTTCCACCGTGTCATCAACGGATTCATGATTCAGGGAGGAGACCCCAACACCCGCGACAAATCTCCCGAAGGAAAGAGGTTGTACGGCCAGGGTGGCCCCGGTTACACCGTTCCCGCCGAGTTCGTGCCCGAGTACAGGCACAAGAAGGGGGCCCTTGCCGCCGCCCGCAGGGGCGATGCCGCCAACCCCATGAGGGAATCTTCCGGCTCCCAGTTCTATCTCGTGCAGGACGAGGCCGCCTGCTCCCAGCTTGACGGCGGCTACACCGTGTATGGCGAGACCGTGGAAGGCCTCGATGTCATTGACAGGATTGCCGCCGTTGCAACCGACGGCCGCGACTGCCCCGTCAACGAGGTTGTCATTAAAAAAGTCATCCTCGACGAGGCTTCCAAGTAGATTGAGCCGTAATTTGCCGCCGAAATCTGAAAAAGTTTAATCGAATACGGCATTTTTGACGAAAATGTTTATATTTTTTAATTCGGTGGCACGAAACTTGCAATAAAATTTAAACGAATAGTTTTTTCATAGGTTAAGTTTTAGGTTAGAATTGCGCCGCCCTCCTGATGAGAATCACGAGGGCGGCATCTTTTAAATTATTTCCGGTACGGGACCCTACAGCGGCCTGTAGTTGTAACCCATCTTCTTGAGAGTCTCAAGCTGTTTGCGGGCCTTCTCCACGAATCGGCCGTAATTCTTGTTGCCGGGGTCGCACCACTGCACTTCGCTCAGGGCCTGGAGCCTCGGAAGAATCATGTAGTAGAGCTCGTCGTCGTTTCGGATATATTCCGTCCAGACATTGCCCTGGACTCCCGTGACATGGGCGGAAGAAATCTGGTCGAACCCGTCCAGAGGCTCGTAGCCGTAGAGATTCTCCGCATCGTAGAACTTCTCCCTGGCATATCCGGCCCCGATGACATTGGCCCTGTCGTTCTCTCCCTGCTTGTAGTCTAAATAGCAGTAGCCAGTGGGGGACATAATGACGTCGAAACCTTCTCCGGCGGCCTGGATTCCACCCTTGGTGCCCCTCCAGGACATCACCGTCGCTCCCTCGGAGAGCTCCCCTTCGAGCACCTCGTCCCAGCCGATGATTTTCCTTCCCTTGAGGGCGAGATAGTCCTGAACCCTTTTGGTCACATAGTTCTGAAGCCTCTGCTCCTTGGTGGCCCCGTTTCCGTCCTTCAGTCCCAGCTCGGCTATCTTGGCCTGGCAGACGGGACATTTGGCCCATTCTTTCTTGGGGCACTCGTCTCCTCCGATGTGGATGTACTCGCTGGGGAAGAGCTCGCAGATTTCATCGAGGACGTTGAAAAGGAATTCGAAGGTGCTTTCCTTGCCCACGCAGAGGACCTGGTCGGAAACTCCCCATTTAGTCCAGACCTCATAAGGG
>CAMOVV010000151.1 GCA_946627685.1 uncultured Bacteroidales bacterium | reverse complement strand
GAAGGATTACACCTTCATCAACTTCCCCCGCGACATCGGCAAGCTCATCACCGTCAACTACATGATGAGCAAGGATTCCGTAAAGAAACGCCTCTCCCGCGACTCCAGCGAGGGTATGTCCTTCACCGAATTCAGCTACCAGCTGCTGCAGGGCTACGATTTCCTGTACCTCTACGAGCACTGCGGGGTGACGATGCAGCTCGGCGGCGCGGACCAGTGGGGCAACATCACCACCGGAGTTGAAATGATTCGCAAAGTCCTTGACAAACAGGCTTTCGCGCTCACCTGCCCCCTCATCACGAAGGCCGACGGAGGCAAGTTCGGAAAGACCGAAAAGGGCAACATCTGGCTCGACCCCGCAAAGACCTCACCCTACGAGTTCTACCAGTTCTGGCTGAACGTCAGCGACGAGGATGCCGAGCGCTATATCAAGATATTCACCCTCCTCGACCGCAAGACCATCGAGGACGCCATCGCGGCCCACAGGGAAGATCCGGGACGCCGCGAACTGCAGAAACTCCTGGCCAGGGAAATCACGATCATGGTCCACGGAGAGGCGGAATACGATAACGCCCTCGCCGCGTCCAGGATGCTTTTCGGCAACTCCACTTCCGAAGAGCTCCGCAACCTCGACGAGAGGACCTTCCTCGCCGTCTTTGCAGGAGTGCCGACCTTCGAAGTCGCAGCCGACGGCCTCCCCTGCAACATCCTTGATTTCCTTGCCGTGAAGACAGGAATCTACCCGTCCAAGGGCGAAGCCCGCAAGGCCTTGCAGCAGAACGGTTTCAGCCTCAACAAAGACAAGGTGTCCGACATTTCCTACGAAATCGGGGAGAAGGACATCGTGGACGGGAAATACATCCTCGCCCAGAAAGGCAAGAGGAACTATTTTCTTGTTAAAATAATCTGACGAAATGGAAAAGAGTCCGGGAACCAGGCAGTTGAAAGTAGCCCGCGAGATTCAGAAGGACCTCGCGGAAATAATCCGCAGCAAGGGCATGGCCGCCTTCGGCGGAGCCATGGTCACAGTCAGCGAGGTCAGGATGAGCCCCGACCTTTCCCTTGCGAAGACCTACGTCAGCATCTTTCCTTCCGACAAGGCCGATGACGTGATGCAGATACTCAAAGACAACGTCAAGGCCATACGCGGAGAATTGGGACACAAGGTGGCAAAGCAGTTCCGGATCGTTCCCGAAATCGTTTTCTACCTTGACACCTCCCTCGACTATGTCGATCACATTGAGGAACTCCTGAAAAAGTAGCCTCCCTGTGAATGTACCTCTCTTCATAGCCCGACGGTACCTCTTCGCACGCAAGTCGCACAATGTAATCAACATCATTTCAGCGATAAGCGCGACGGGGATGGCCATCGGCGCGGCCGCCCTCATCCTCATCCTCTCCATCTACAACGGATTCGGCGACCTGGTGAAGGACAGCGTCTCGGAAAAGGGAGCGGACCTGGCGGTCGTCCCGGCCAAAGGGAAGGTGTTCGTTCCCGAAGGTGAGGCGTTTGACGCCCTCCTTGCCGACAGCCGCATCGAGAGCGTGTGCAGCGTGCTGGAAGACAACGTATTCGTCACATACGACTCGCGGCAGGGCATAGCCAGGGCGAAGGGAGTTGACTCCGTTTTCGAGGAGGAATCGCCTCTGAGAGAGAAAATTACGGATGGAGAATTTCTGCTCCACAGGGGCTTCATGCCTACGGCCGTCGTGGGCGCGGACCTGGCGGCGTCGATGGAAATCAACCCTCGTTTCGTATCCCGCCTGGAGCTTTATTATCCAGACAGGGAAAAGAACATCTCCCTTGCCAACCCGGCCGCAAGCGTCGGAACAATCGCCCTCCGTCCAACAGGAGTGGTGTCCGTCAACTACAGGCGCGACGCCGGCCTCATTCTGATTCCTATCGAATCCATGAGGGAACTTACCGGCTACGGGAAGGAAGTGTCGTCGGTTGAAATCAGCCTCAAGGCACCTTACTCCGGCAAAGGGCTGCGGAAGACGAAAAAAGACATCCAGGCCTCCCTCGGCGAGGATTTAAGGGTTCTGGACAGGATTCAGCAGCACGCCTCGCTCTACAAGATGATGGAATACGAGAAGGCCGCCATCTTTTTCATACTCATATTCATAATCATCATCATCTCCTTCAACATCTTCGGCAGCCTCACGATGCTGATGATAGAAAAAAAGGAAGACATCGGGACCCTGAGAAGCCTCGGAGCCTCTCCGGGCATGATAAGGAAGGTTTTCGTCTTTGAAGGATGGATGGTTTCCCTCCTCGGACTGGCCGTCGGGCTGGCCGTCGGAGTCGGGCTCGCCCTCGCCCAGCAGAAATTCGGCATGGTGAAGATGCCCGGCAGTTTCTTCACGGAAAGCTACCCGGTAGCTCTGAAATGGACCGACCTCGTCCTGACCGCCGCGATAGTAGCCCTCATAGGGTACTTTATAGCCCTGTTGCCTGCATCAAGGATTCCCTCCGGGGAAGAATAATAGTTTTTTTTCGTATATTGGACGAAAATACTCACATCATGAAACGGACCATCATCGTAGCGGCCGCCCTGCTCGCAGGCCTCGCCGCTGTCTCCGCCCAAGAAAACAAAGGCGGGCTTTCCCCCGAAATCCTTTCCGAAATCAGCAAGGGATATGAAGGCACAACTGCCGACAAGGCTATACGCAACGCCCTCAACACCACCCCGATAAACACCCTTGCCCAGGTGGCCGGCGTCGCCCCGATGGACACGCATTTTTCCCACGAGGTAAAGACCAAAGGGCGCACCAACCAGCTTTCCAGCGGCAGGTGCTGGCTGTTCAGCGGACTCAATGTCTTGAGGGCCAAAATGATAGAAAAATACGACCTTGGAGATTTCCAGTTCTCCCAAGGCTACCTTTTCTTCTATGACCAGCTGGAGAAGGCCAATCTTTTCCTCCAGGCCATAATCGACACCAGGGCTCTTCCGTTTGAAGACCGCAAGGTGGACTGGCTGTTCCTGAATCCCATAGGCGACGGCGGACAGTTCACCGGCGTTTCCAACCTCGTCATGAAATATGGCGTGGTTCCCTCCACCGTCATGCCTGAAACCCTCAACGCGAACAACACATCACAGATGAGGACCCAGCTCGCCAACAAACTCCGTGAAGACGGACTCCGCCTCAGGGCGGCTTGGGACGCCGCGGCCGACAAGGACAGGAAGTCGGGAAAGGCCGAAAAGGAGCTGGAAGCCATGAAGGTGAACATGCTTAAGGAAATCTACAGGATGCTCGTCCTCTGCATCGGCACTCCCCCGTCGGAGTTCGAATGGACGAGGTATGATTCCAAGGGGAATTTCGTCAGCACGGAAAGATACACTCCGAAATCGTTCTACGACACCTTCGTGGGAGACGACCTTGAGAACAATTACATCATGGTCATGAACGACCCCACCCGCGAGTACGGAAAAGTTTACGAGATAGAATACGACCGCCACGTCTATGACGGGGAGAACTGGCTCTACCTCAACCTTCCCATCGAGAGGATAAAGGAGATGGCCATCGCCTCCATCAAGGACAACACAGCCATGTATTTCTCCTGCGACGTAGGCAAGTTCATGGACCGCAAGACCGGCATCCTTGATATCGACAGCTATGACTATGAGTCGCTTATGGGCGTCAGCTTCGGAATGGACAAGAGAGAGAGGATACTCACCCATGCCAGCGGCTCGTCGCACGCCATGTCGCTCATCGCGGTTGACCTCAAGGACGGAAAACCCGTAAAATGGATGGTGGAGAACAGCTGGGGCGCCGCTTCCGGCTACAAGGGCAACCTCATAATGACCGACAAATGGTTTGACGAATACATGTTCAGGCTTGTCGTGGAGAAGAAATACGTCCCCGCCGACATCCTCCGGATGCTCTCCCAGAAGCCTACCCTCCTTCCGGCATGGGACCCCATGTTCCTTCCGGAAGAATAGCCATGGACAAACTCTTCCTCATAGACGGGCACGCCCTCATTTTCAAGATGTATTACGCCTTCCTGAGGCGTCCCATGATAAACTCGAAGGGGGCGGACATGTCCATCCTCTACGGGTTTACCAAATACCTCCTGGAACTGATTGAAAGGGAGGCCCCCACCCATGTCGGAGTGGCCTTCGACCCTCCCGGGGGGACTTTCCGCAACGAGATATACCCCGAATACAAGGCGACCCGCCAGGCCACGCCGCAGCTCGTCATCGACGCCCTCGACCCTCTTTGCGAGATTGTCAGGTCCCTGAACATTCCCGTCCTGATGGTGAAGGGCTTCGAGGCTGACGACGTAATCGGCACCCTGGCGAAAAAATTCGCAGGCGACGCCACGGACGTCTTCATGGT
>CAMOVV010000150.1 GCA_946627685.1 uncultured Bacteroidales bacterium | reverse complement strand
GGTCACGAACAGGGCCATCAGGCTCTCGTTGGAGCAGATGTTGCTGGTGGCCTTCTCGCGGCGGATATGCTGCTCGCGGGCCTGGAGGGTGAGGACGTAAGCCCTCTTCCCGTCGCGGTCCACGGTCTCTCCGACGATACGTCCGGGAAGCTTTCTCAGATAGTCCTTCCGGCAGGCCATGAAGCCTACGTAAGGGCCTCCGAAATTGAGCGGAATGCCGAGGGGCTGGCCGTCGCCGACCGCAATGTCGGCCCCCCATTCACCGGGGGTGCGGATGACGGCGAGGGCGGAAGGGTCGCAGTATTCGACGAATACGCCGCCTTCCTCATGTATTGCATCGGCAAAGCCGGTGAAGTCCTCGATGATTCCGTAGCGGTTCGTGCCGGGGGCTATGACGCCTGCGACGTCACCTGCGGCAAGCTCGGCCTTGAGGGCCCCGAAAGAGGTCCTTCCGTCTTCGGCGGGAAGGTAGCCGAGGGTCACGCCGTGATAGCCCGCATAGGTCTCGACCGTGCGGATTACATTCGGAAGGAGGGTCCTTGAAAGGAGGACGCGGCTCTTCTTCCTGGTGCAGGCGACGGACATCATCATCGCTTCGGCGGCCGCGGTGGGCCCGTCGTACATCGACGCGTTGCTCACATCCATCCCGGTGAGGTTGCAAATCATGCTCTGGTACTCGAAGATATACCTCAGGGTACCCTGGGAAATCTCGCACTGGTAGGGAGTGTAGGCGGTGAGAAATTCGGAACGCGAGGTGATGTAGGGAACAACGGAGGGAGTGTAGTGGTCATAGGCTCCGGCTCCGACGAACACCTTCAGGGGAACGTCCTTGCGGTCGAGGGCTTCGAAGAAATCCCTCACCTGCTGCTCGCTCATGGCCTCGGGGAGGTCGTATTCCCCCTTATAGAGGAAATCGCGGGGGACGTCGGCGTACAGGTCGTCGAGGGACTTCACCCCTATCCTGTCAAGCATCTGCCCCACATCCGCTGGAGTGTGGGGAAAATAAGCGAATGTGCCCATCTTATCCCAGGAATTGCTCGTAGGCGGCTGCGCCCATGAGGATGTCCACTTCGGCGGGGTCGCTCATCTTGACCTTGATGATCCAGTTGCCGTAAGGGTCTTCGTTGATGAGTTCCGGCTTGTCTTCAAGGGCGGAATTGACTTCGCACACCTCGCCCGACACGGGGGAAATGAGGTCGCTGGAAGACTTCACGCTCTCGACGGCTCCGAAATCCTCTTCGGCATTCACCTCGTCACCGACCTCGGGGAGATCGACGTAGGTGATGTCGCCAAGCTCGCTCTGGGCGAAATCAGAAATACCGATGACGGCCACGCCGCCTTCAACCTTTACCCATTCGTGTGACTCACTGTAGTGGAGACCTTCAATTACTTTGCTCATTTTTAATTGTTTATTAAGCGTTATTTGAATTATTTCTTATAGTTGGTCTGATAAAACCTCTTTTTGATGACCTTCCCGGGGAAGACCTTCTTCCGGATACGTATCCAAAGGGGCGTGTCAAGCTTGGAATACTCGGCCTTCACAAGGGCGAAGCAGAGGCTGCGGTCCAGGGTTATGGAGTGGTAGCCTGTCGTCACGACCCCAACCTGGGTGCCGTCTTCCAGCTCCACGGGGTAGGTCGCCCTGGGTATCGCCTTGTCGAAAATTTCAATCCCGACGAGTTTCTTTTCGCAGTTTTTGTTAACCTTCTGGTCCTCCACCACGGCCTTTCCGACAAACTCTTCCTTCTCAATCTTCACGAACATGCCGAGGCCCGCCTCGATGGGGGTTATATCCTCGCTGAGCTCGTCCCCGTAGAGAGGAAGTCCGGCCTCGAAACGAAGGGTGTCACGGCAGCCGAGACCGCAGGGAGGGACACCGGCCTTGAGCAGCCTGTCCCAGATGTCTTTCGTCGCTTCGATGCCTGCATAAAGCTCAAAACCGTCCTCGCCGGTGTATCCGGTGCGGCTGAGAAGCATCCTCTCCCCCTTCCATTCAGCCTCCGCGTAGGAGTAGAACTCCACCGAAGGAGCCTGGGAAAGGCCCAGCGCCTCAACGAGGGTTTTCTCCGCGGCAGGGCCCTGGACGGCTATCTGCCCCCATTTGTCGCTCTGGTTGTCAATCTCCACGTCGAAGCCTGCCTTATGGGCGACAATCCACTCATAGTCCTTGTCCACGTTGGAAGCGTTCACGACCAGGAGGAAATGTCCCGGCTCGAACTCGCTGTAAACGATGAGGTCGTCCACGACCCCGCCGTTTTCATACAGCATCATTCCGTAGAGGGCGTGACCGGGAGCAAGACCGGTGACATCGTTGGTGAAGATGTGGTTCACGAACTTTTCCGCATCCGGACCGCTGACGAAAATCTCTCCCATGTGAGACACGTCGAACATTCCCACGGCATTCCTCACCGCATTGTGCTCCTCCGTGATGGACGAGTACTGGATGGGCATCATGAAGCCTGCGAACGGGCTCATCTTGGCCCCGAGGGCCACGTGGCTGTCATACAGGCAGGTTTTCTTGAGTTGGTTATCTTCCATATCTTAACGTTATTTGATTCTCCATTCCCACGGGTCCATCCTCGACTCGACCTCCTCCTGCACGGAAGGGTCGAGGTTGAAGAAAAGGTCCATGCCTATCATTTCCTCCACCTCGTCCACGGTCATGGCGTAGGACGCGAGGGAGCCGCCCCCCGCCTGGTTGGGGAAGACAAAGCCGATGGACACGTACTGCCCGTCTATCTTCCTGGCCAGCAAGGCCTTGAAAAAAGCGTCCGGCACTTTCACCCTGTTCTGTCCGATGAAGCCGTTTTTGCCTCCTTCCATCACCGGCCCGCAGACCACCCAGACTCGCTTGTAATACCGGGCCTCGCGGCGGACCTGCTTTTCGAGGTCGTTCCACAGGCCCTTGTTCAGGTTGTGGTTCTGGGGACAGACATTAGTGAGGTAGAAACTCTCCTCCATGGTCTGGGAGCTCCATTTCATGTCCCCTGCGGGAGCCATGTGGCCCCTGTCCCAGCCGGAGCCTACATAATCCCTGTCATAGGCCTGGCGGCCCTTCACGAGGGGATCCGGAGTAAACTGCTCCTTCCTGTCGAAATCCCCGTAAAGCTCCGAATCGAGCAGTTCCCAGGCCACCCAGTTGGGGATCCTGTATCTGGAATTATACGAAAGGGTGTAACCCATGTGCTCGATGACGGTGTTGTTCTCGCTGTCGAGAAGATAAGGCAGCTCAAGCTTGGAAGAGGTCTCGACGGGAGATACGGCCTCCGCCGCGTCCCGGGCATTCTTCCGGAGGATGGAAAAGCCGTCCTCCCCGCCCGTGATGAGCAGGGAAACCACAGCGAGGACTATGAGGGCCACGCCGGAAAGCACGGAGTATTTTTTTCCTGACGCCATAGATTCAAGTCAATCCCTGCAAAGATACTGCTTCTTAAGAAGATTATCAATAATATTCCACAGCCTGACATCGGTTTCAAGGTTCCTTTGCGGAAGAGGGTCGTTCCCCGAAGGAGAAGGGCCCCCGCAGACATCGGCTCCCACGACTTCGGATATGGAAAAGACCGTCTCCAGCACGGTTTCCAACTGTCCCACGGACATCGTCCCCTGACTCCAGTTGGTAAGATAGGTTTCAGTATCCAGAACATCCTTGTCAAGAGAAAGATATATCGGGTTACCTGATGTAACGGAAGAGATGAATCCGCGAATCGTTTCCTCCAGCTCCTTCCCTTCCGCGGCCCCGATGTCTTCCCGCGTCAGCACCTTCACCCTGGAGCCGAAGCCTTCTGTCCGGCAGGCAAGGGACGGGTCGATTCCGATGATTCCGACCCTGCCGAGATTGCCGCAGCTTTCCAGAAGGGTCCTCACCCATCCGCCGCAGCTGAGCAGTCCACCGAAGGCAGGCTCCTGCATGTCGGGGTGGTTGTCGATGAGGACAAGGTCGAAGGGACGGCCGGTGAGGGAGGCGATGATGGCGGACAGATAGTGGTAGTCCCCGGTATCAATCCACCTCGCGATATGGGATGGGGAAGACGAAGGGCCGGGGAAGAGACGGGAGAGGATGATGCGCCGGATTTCCCCGCCGGCATCATCGTCGCAGTAGCGCCGCGAGCCCCCGATTCCGGTGCAATCGACCACTTCCGCCCCCGTCCGGGAGGCAAATTCTTCCAAAAACCGCGAAAAGTTCAGAACAAGAGGACCACGCTCCATAACTCGCTAAAGATAAATATCTAAAACAAATATGTTATTTAATATAACATTTTTGTTAAAGGGGTATTTCCGGCAAAATAAGGCGAAAAAGCAAAGAAAAGAGGGCGGACAGGAAACCCGCCGACCCCTGAATTTCGACGTAGCGGCCGTCTAGTAGG
>CAMOVV010000149.1 GCA_946627685.1 uncultured Bacteroidales bacterium | reverse complement strand
GACGTGATGGGAAGGGTGCAGCGGGCGGCGACGATACGGTTGCCGCTGATTATCATGGCCCCGTCGTGGAGGGGGGAATTTTTGAAGAAGAGGTTCATGATGAGGCGGCGGTTCACGTTGGAGTCGATGCGGTCGCCGGTCTCGATGATGTAGCCGATGTCCGTCTTGTGCGGAATCACGATGAGGGCCCCCGTCTTGTCGGCGGACATCTGCCTGCAGGCCTCGGAAATCTCGTTCACTGTGTCATTTCCCAGGTGTTCGTCCTTGATGCCAAGGATTTCATTGAGGAAGGACCCTCCCTTCTGGTAGATTTTGGTGTTGTTGCCGAAACGGATGAGGAAATGGCGGATTTCCGGCTGGAAGATGATGATGAGGGCCAGGACTCCGAGGTCAAGGAAAGTCCCCAGGAAGGCCGACATCATCCTCATGTTGAAGGCTTCCACCACCACTCTCATGATGAAAAGCAGCAGCACGGCAAGGAAGATGTTCATCGCCGCGGAGCCCCTTATCCACTTGAATACATAGTAGATGATGAAGGCCACCATCAGGATGTCCAGTATGTCCGTCAGGGACAGGTTAAGGAAGCCGAATATTTCCAGAGGGACCATATATTCCGTATTTTCCGCAAAGATAAGCTTTTATTATTTCATCTGCGGCAATCCGAGGTCTTTGAAGGTACGGGGAGCGGGGACTCCGGGAAGGGGTTTGCGGTCTTTCAGCTGCTCCAGGGCGACGGATATGGCCTTGAGAAGCTGCTCGTCTTCGCCGTTCCACTCCTTTATCGGGTCGTTTTCAAGGACGATGTCGGGGTCCACTCCGTGGTTCTCCACAATCCATTCGCCGGTCTTGGCGTCGTAGTTGGTGAAGAAGGGAACCCTCACGTCGGTGCCGTCCATATAAGGAAGGGAACCGCTGATGCCGATGATGCCTCCCCAGCTGCGGGTACCGATAATCGTACCGAGGCCGGTGGCCTTGAAGCTCCAGGGGAAGAGGTCTCCGTCGGATGCGCTGTACTTGTTGACCAGCAAGACCTTGGGGCCGGTATGGGTCGCATCGGGCACGGTGCCGGTAAGGTCGGACCCGCGTCTCATGGTCATCCTGTACACCTCCCTCTGGAGACGCTCGATGACCATGGGAGAGATGTTTCCGCCGCCGTTGGCGCGGTCGTCGATGATAAGGGCCTCCTTGTCAAGCTGGGGATAGTAATACCTTATGAACTCGCTGAGTCCCTCCACTCCCATGTCGGGAATGTAGATGTAACCCACCTTGCCGCCGGACTTTTCGTTGACGGTCCTGATATTGTTCTGCACCCACTCGTAGTGGTAGAGGGGATATTCGTCCGCTATGGGCCTCACCACCACCTTCTTTCCTCCAGCGGAAGCGGAGGTGTTGACCGTGAGCTCCGTAAGGACGCCGGCCTTGCCGACGAGAAGCGAATAGATATTGGGAATGTCTTTAACGGAGACTCCGTCCACAGCCGTAATAAACTGTCCTTCAGAAACTCCGATGCCTGGCTCAGTGAGCGGGGAACGAAGGGTTTCGCGGTAGGGAGCCCCCTGGAGAATCCTGTCTATCCTGAAGAAACCGGACTTGTCCTTGGAAAGTTCGGCGCCCAGAAGACCCATCTTCTCCCTCGCGGCCTTGGGATACTCGCCGGGAGAAATATAGGCATGGCCGCAGGCCAGCTCGGATATCATCTCGCCAATCACATAATTGAGGTCGAGCCTGGTGCGGACATGGGGCAGGAGGGCCGCATATTTCTCCTTAAGGGCCTTCCAGTCCCTTCCGTGCATATTTTCAAGGTAGAAACCGTCCCTGAAGGCGCGCCATACCTCGTCGAAAATTTCGGGCCATTCCTGGGAATAATCCACGGTCGCCACGACATCTTTCATAGAGACCTTCTCGCCCTTCATCTTGGGTCCGAAAGGAGCGACGGAAATCTCTCCCCTTTCCATGATGACGGCCTTCTTGTCGCCGGCGCGATAGCTGAAGCCGCCCTTTCCGGCTTCCTCGCTCTTGCCCGTCTTGAAATCATACACCTTTATGCCGCCCTGACCTCCGTACCAGAGTTTCTTCCCGTCGCAGTAGAAGTTGTACCCGGCGTTTACGGGAAGTTTAACCACCCTTGACTGAAGGCCTTCAGTGTCAATGACAACGTTCACGTCCTTCTTGCCGTCTTCTTTGGCGTCGGCTTCTCCAGGCTTGGCGCCGGAAGGCCCGGCGGGAGCGTCGGAGGCTCCGATTCCGTCAGAAGGAAGGAAGGGGGACGGGGTGTCCTTTGCGAGGATGGCCATATAGGTGGCGTTGGTGTTGGAGGTGGCGAAATTCCATTCCACGCTGCTGTAGATGGGATTCACCTCCGTGCCGGCGGCAAAAAGAAGGAATTTGCCGTCGGAGCTGAAAGAAGGCCTCATGGAGTTGTACCACCCGTCCGTGACCGGGTATTCCTTGCCGGAAGAGAGGTTCCTCAGATAAACGATAGAGAACTGGTTGGAGCCGGATTTCGAGTAGGCCAGCCATTTTCCGTCGGGGGAATACACCGCGTCCCGGATTTCTCCGTGGGGGTTGGTGAAGATATTCTTGCGTGAACCGTCGAGGGTGACTTCGTCCACACGGTTTTTGCGGTCGGTTATGAGAATCCGCTTGCTGTCAGGAGCCCACTGAAGGCTCCTTATATAGGTGTCGGCCTTCTTCGTGAGCTGCTTGACCGAAGCGGCGTCCACGTCGTAGAGATACACTTCGGTCTCTCCGGTCTGGTCTCCTATCCACGCGATATGCTTTCCGTCAGGACTCCACGAGGCGCCGCGGTCGTTGGAGCCGGGGCTTCTGGAAATGTTGCGGGTGACCCCGGCCGTGGCGGGCACGTCGAACACTTCTCCGCGTACGGTCACGGCAAGACGGCTGCCGTCAGGGGAAAGGGAAACGTTGCGCACGTCGTCCCCGAGGCTTTTCCGCTCGGTGCGGGCATAGACGTTGTCGGCGGAAAGGGTGACGGTCACCTTGGAAGAGGATTTCGTCGCAGGGTCGAAGCGGTATATCCAGCCGCCCTTTTCAAAGACTACCGTCTTTCCGTCAGTGGAAGGGAATTTTATGTCAAAGTCGGAAAAATCAGTCACTTTCGAGGTCTGGCCCGAGACCGTGTCGTAGCAGAACAGGTTCATTGTCATATCGCGGTCGGAGGCGAAGTAAATCTCATTTCCCACCCACATCGGGAAAATGTCCTGCCCGTCATTGTCGGTGATGGCCTTGACGGACTTCCCGTCATAGACCCACACCTCGTCGGCCATGCCTCCGCGGTAGTATTTCCAGGTACGGAACTCCCTCATCACGCGGTTGTAAGCCAGCTTTTTCCCGTCAGGGGAATAAGAGCAGAAACCTCCCTGGGGAAGAGGTATCTCCTCGGGCATGGAACCGTCGGGAGACACCTTCCAGAGCTTACCCTCGAAGCCGTCGCCGATACGGTTGCGATAGACGATATATTTCCCGTCGGGGGTCCATCCCATGACTATGTTGTTGGGGCCCATGCGGTCGCCGAGTTCATCCCTTGAGTTGGTGGAAGTGAACGTGACCCTGCGGGGCTCGCCGCCTTCCGCGGGAATGACATAGACCTCGCGGTTGCCGTCGTACTCGCCGGTGAAGGCGATGGTGCGGCCGTCGGGGGAATAGCGGGCGAAAATCTCGAATCCAACGTGGGAGGTGAGCCTTTTGGCCTCGCCGCCCGTAACGGGCACGGTGTAGAGGTCTCCGGCGTAGGTGAAGGCTATTTCCCTGCCGTTGGTGGCGGGGAAGCGAAGCAGGCGGGCTTCTTCACCGGGAGCCGCAAAAGCGGAAAATGAAAGGAGGAGGGCTGCAAGGGCGATTGTTTTCTTGATGTCCATAAGTTTATCGTTCGTTTGTATTTTGTCCGAATCCGATTGAATTATCCGTATTCAATCAAAGATAAGCATTTTCAATTTCAATCCGCTATATTTGCGGCAGAAAACCGTTTTGACATGAAAGTGAGAGCAAAAAAATCCCTGGGCCAGCATTTCCTCACGGACCAGGCCATCGCAAGAAATATCGTCTCCGCGCTCGAATGCCCCGAAGGGAAAGAGGTGGAGCCGGTGCTGGAAATCGGCCCTGGAATGGGGGTGCTTTCACAGTATCTGCTTGAGAGAAAGGATGTCTCCCTTAAAATGGTGGAACTGGACCCGGAGAGCGTCGTCTGGCTTCGGGAGCATTTCCCGGGAATGGACGGAAAGCTCCTTCAGGCAGATTTCCTCAAGCTCAACCTCGACGCAATTTTTCCCGAAAGCTTCTCGGTAATAGGGAATTTCCCTTATAACATCTCGTCCCAGATTTTCTTTAAAATCCTGGAAAAGAGGGACCT
>CAMOVV010000148.1 GCA_946627685.1 uncultured Bacteroidales bacterium | reverse complement strand
CCAACATCATCATCGATGACGGAGGGGACCTTGTGCATTGCATCCACACCCGCCACAAAGACTTGATACCCGGAGTGATAGGAGGCTGCGAAGAGACCACCACCGGCATCCTGCGCCTGAAGGCCATGGACCGCTCCGGCAGGCTGGCCTTCCCGATGATGCTGGTGAACGACGCCGACTGCAAGCATCTGTTCGACAACCGGTACGGCACTGGGCAGAGCGTCTGGGACGGCATCAACCGCACGACGAACCTCATCGTGGCCGGAAAGACCGTCGTTGTGGCCGGGTACGGCTGGTGCGGCAAGGGCGTCAGCATGAGAGCCAAGGGCCTTGGGGCCGAGGTAATCGTGACGGAGGTTGATCCGGTGAGGGCCATGGAGGCCGTGATGGACGGATTCAGGGTGATGAAGATGGACGAGGCCGCTTCCGAGGGAGATTTCTTCATCACGGTGACAGGCTGCGAGGGGGTAGTCACCAAAGACCATTTCCTGAAGATGAAAGACGGGGCCATCTGCTGCAATGCGGGTCATTTCGACGTTGAGGTCGATGTCGCCGGCCTGAGGGAAATGTCCGTGAGCGAAAAACCGGCGCGGGCCAACATCCAGGCCTACACCCTCGAAAACGGGAAAACCATCTATATTATTGCTGAAGGCCGCCTTGTGAACCTTGCCGCCGGAGACGGCCATCCCGCCGAAATCATGGACATGAGTTTCGCCATCCAGGCCCTCAGCGCCAAATATCTGGTAGAAAACAAAGACAAGATACAGAGGGAGGCGGGCCGTATGCTGAATCCCGTCCCTGAAGAGATTGACAGGGCGATAGCCCTTCGGAAACTCTCCGAATGGGGCGTAAGCATCGACTCCCTTTCCCCTTCACAACATAAATATCTATACGGAGAATAACAACAATGAGACTTTTTCCTATTTACACCTGGAACAAAGGAATAAGAAACTTCGAGCACAGGAGAAACAAATTCACCAAACTTCCCTGGGCTCAGGGGGCCATCCTTCTGGGCTGCGTCCTCATCGCAATGCTCCTTGCCAACCTCCCGTTCACCCGTGACGCCTACCACAGCATCCTCGGCACGGGACTGTCGCTGAACATCACCTCCCCGGACGGTTCCGTCCTCTCTTTCCCCAAAGGGATGACGGTCAATTCCTTCATCAACGACGTCCTGATGGTGATATTCTTCTTCGTCGTCGGTCTGGAAATCCGGCGCGAAGTGGACCACGGCGAGCTTAGCGAACCCAAAAAGGCCATTCTTCCGGTCATCGCCGCTTTCGGCGGAGTCTGCGTCCCCGCCCTGATCTATTCCTTCATAAACCACGGCACTGCAGGGGCCAGCGGCTGGGGCATCCCCACGGCCACGGACATTGCCTTTTCCATAGGCATCCTGTCCATGCTCGGCAAGAAGGTGCCCGTGTCCCTGAAGGTCTTCCTCACCACCCTTGCCGTCGCCGACGACCTCATAGCCATCCTCGTGGTGGCCATATTCTACGGAGGAAAAATCAACTTCCTTCTCCTTGGCCTGGCCGTCCTGGTCATTGCCTTTGTCGTCATCCTGAACAAGCTTGGAGAAAAGAGGGACATCTTCTACCTTGTCCCCGCCTTTGCGGTGTGGATTCTTTTCTACTACGCCGGCATCCACTCCACCATGTCTGGAGTCGTAATGGCCTTCCTCATCCCCATGGCTCCCAGGTACAACCGCGCCTACTACTACCGCCGCCGCACCCAGTACCGCCGCCGCATAGCCGAGTATGACGCCATAGAAGACCCCCACGACTGGCCCAACGGCCCCCAGAGACACTGCCTCAGGAGGCTCAGCCACATAACCCACAACTGCATCGGAATGACCGAAAGGGTGGAACACACCCTCGACCCCTGGGTGAACTTCGGCATCATGCCCCTCTTCGCCCTCGCCAACGCCGGCGTGACCATCTCCGACCCTTCCTACCTCAACATTTTCCGCTTCTCCCCGGAACTTGGAAGCGTCAGCATGGGCATCTTCTTCGGTCTGCTCCTCGGCAAGCCCATCGGCATCACCCTGGCCAGCTGGATAGCGGTGAAATGCAAGGTGGGTTCGATGCCTTCGGCCTCCACGTGGAAGATGCTATTCGCGGTGGCGTGCCTCGGAGGCATCGGTTTCACCATGTCCATCTTTGTGGATACCCTCTCCTTCAGCGACCAGGCCCCTGAAATCATGGCCAAGCTTCGCGATATGGGCAAGATAGCCGTCCTGCTGGGCTCGCTCAGCGCGGGAGTTCTCGGAACCCTGCTGATTACGGCTGTGGACTCGAAAAAAGTTGATTAAAAACAGAATATGCTTATGTTCGACAAGGATGTTTATATAAGAAGGCGTCGCTCCCTCCTTGAGAAGATGGGGGAGACCGCCGCCGAAGGCAAAAGGGGCATAGCCGTTTTCGTCGGCAACGCCGAAGCTCCCGCACAGTACAGGGACAACTGCTACAAATGGCGTCAGGACTCTTCCTGGCTGTATTTCTGGGGGCTTGACGAGCCTCTGTACGGAGCTGTCATAGACCTTGACTGCGGGGAGGAGACCATCTTCGCGGACGACCAGGACATCGACGATATCGTCTGGAGCGGGCCGCTTCCGTCGGTCAGGGAACTCGCCTCGAAGGCCGGAGTGTTGAAGACCGCTCCTTACAAAGGCCTCGACGCCGTGGTCGCCAAGGCTCTCGGCCAGGGCAGGAGGGTTCATTTCCTGCCTCCCTCCAGGTATTTCAACACCATGAGGTTCATGGACCTTACCGGCTGGTCCCGGGAGGATGTCACCGCCGTAGCCCCGGGAGAGGGACGTCACGCTTCCCGCGAGCTGGTGGAGGCCGTCGTCTCTCTGAGACTCATCAAGGAAGAGTGCGAAATCGTGGAAATCGACGCGGCCGGGGCCATCGGACAGGAAATGCACACGGTGGGCCGCCTCAGCGCCAGGCCAGGTGTGAAAGAGCAGGAAATCGTCGGCAAAATGGAGGGTGTGACCCTTTCAAAGGGCTGGGGAGTCTCCTTCCCCACCATCCTCACCCAGCATGGGGAAACGCTTCATAATCACGGACATGACGGCATCCTCGAAAAGGGCCGGCTGCTGGTTATAGATGCCGGAGCCGAGAGCAACAGCCACTACGCCTCGGATTTCACCAGGACCCTTCCCGTGGGCGGCAAATTCTCCCCGAAACAGAGGGAAATCTACCAGATAGTGTGCGACGCGAATGAAAAGGCCTTCGCCCTCACCCGTCCCGGCATCGCCTACAGGGACGTCCACCTCGCCGCCGCGAGGGTAATCCTCGAAGGACTTGCGGCTGCCGGCCTTGTACGCGGCAGCATCGACGACATGGTCGCCGAAGGCATAGCCGGAATGTTCATGCCTCACGGCCTCGGCCACAATATCGGCCTTGACGTTCACGACATGGAAGACCTTGGCGAAAACCTCGTGGGCTACGACCCCGACCAGACGCGCTCTCCCCAGCTCGGCCTCGGGAACCTCCGCATGGCCCGCGTGCTGAAGCCCGGACATTTCATTTCCAACGAGCCCGGCATATACTTTATCCCCGCCCTTATCGGGCAGTGGAAGAGCGAGGGCCGGGACAAGGGCTTCGTGAACTTCGGGAAGCTCGCGGAGTATTATGACTTCGGCGGCATCCGCCTTGAGGATGACGTGCTCGTGACGGAGGACGGGGCCCGCAGGACAGGGCCTTCCCGCCTTCCCATCCAGCCGGACGACGTCGAGGCCGCAATGCAGTAATCCGTTCCCATGGGCACGATACTCGTAATAGCCGCGATAATCCTCGCCTTGACAGGCCTTGTGGGGGCTGTGGCTCCGGGTCTTCCCGGTCCTCCCCTCAGCTGGGCCGGACTCCTTCTCATCTACCTCAGGCACGGCACTAACGGGGCAGGAGAGCAGATGAGTACGGCCTTCCTTCTGGTCTGGCTCGCTATCACCATAGCCGTCACCGTCATAGACTACATAGTCCCGGCCTGGTTCACCAAATTCACCGGAGGAAGCAAATATGCCGGCAGGGGAGCCATAATCGGGCTTTTCGTCGGCCTGATTTATCCTCCCGTCGGAATCATCATCGGTTCCCTTGCGGGAGCCTTCCTCGCAGAGGTGTTCTTTGCCAACAAGGGAGGGATGGATTCCGCGAAATCGGCCATAGGAGCGTTCCTGGGCTTCCTTTTCGGGACGGGCATCAAGCTCATCGCAGCCGGAATGATGATGTATTACGTTATCGTCTATATCTGATTCCGCAATGAGCGAAGAGCTGAATTTCGTCAAGGACCTGGCCATCATTCTTATATCTGCGGGGATTTTCACCATCATCTGCAGGGCCCTCAAGCAGCCTTCAATCCTCGGGTACA
>CAMOVV010000147.1 GCA_946627685.1 uncultured Bacteroidales bacterium | reverse complement strand
AAATAGTGTGAATAAGAAAAAAATCAACCTTATAAGGAAAAGGTACTCAAGAGAGTCCCTATTACTTGGCCTCGAACCGTTCGTCCTTCATTTTGACGATTATGATAGCCCGGTCTGCTGTCCATTCGGCGACCATTGTTTCCCCCACCTTCATCATGTCCGCTTTCTCAATGTCCTCCTCCCAGCACCCGACTTCATATAGGCATTCAGGAGTATCACCGGCGACGAACACGTAACCCATGACGTCGTAGTTGGCTGTGTTAAGAAGCCCATACACGAGTTTCTTGTCTGTTTCCAGGAGACCTATCGCCAGGTTCTCCGTAATCATTTCCTCTCTTTTCATTTGAAGTATTACTTTAAGTGATTATTCCTCGGCGCCGGTCATCCAACGAATTACGTGCCTGACGGCCTCATCCCTGGCCTCGTCGTACCACTCGATGTCCGGATTTCCGCCGCAGCTGGAAAAGTCGTAATCGCCGCTTTCCTCGATGGCCACCACAGCATCATTCACCTCGTCAAGCGCCAGACCATATACTCTGTCCATGTACTGGTCCTCGGTTTCGTTGTCCTGACGCTCCACCTTCAGGTTGTCAATGGAACCTGCAGAAAACAGAACCTCGTCAGTGAGCATGTCCTCGATTTCGTCGTCAGAGAAATCGTCAATCTTCGGGATGACGTTACCATCCGCGTCGATGATGGATACCTCGTCGATGTCGTCATCAGCGTATTCGTGGATAATGAAATCCCCGGGCTCGTATCCGTTATTCTCGAGCCACTCGATACACTCCTCTTCAGAGCGGAAAGCCTGGAAGGAATAGAGGCCTTCGGGAGTGCCGGCATATTCAATGTTAGTGCCGTCGTCAATGTAGCGGTCCGGCTGAAAGTACTTGTAAGAGCAAGAGCTTAACATGGTGTTATATCGTTTTATTGGTTAAACATGATAGATATTGTACAATATTTTGTACAACCCTTTATCCTAGGGTAACGCACTCCTCCGGTTTAAGACCATAGGGGGCATTGAATTCATCAAGCATCTCCTCCCCGGCACTGAAAGAGAAATAGCACTCATGGAAGCCATTTCCCTCCTCATCAGTGGAAATAAGGATATAGCGGTCGCCGCCGAACAGTTTCTTGGCCTTTTTGGCCTCAGTGATAAGTTGGTCAATCGTGATAGGATAATTTACTCTACTCATAATAATACGGTTTTAATTGGTTACGGTATAGTATATTGCAAATCTCGTGCCAAACTAATACTCTACCTCGTAAATGTCGTGGATAAAATCCTGCAGGGTGTAGATGTCGTCGCGGTCAAGCTTGAGGAACTTGATGTGCTCTCCGGATATATCGACGACGGAGAACTTGGTGACGGCATAGACCACGAGATTGCGCTCCTCGTTTGCCGTGTTGAGTGTAATTTCCTCACTCAGAGGCAGTTCCTTGGTGTTGAGGCAGGTTTCAAGGTTGTAGTTGTACAGGGCGGTATCAACCATCTTCATAAGGTTCATCGCCTCCTTGTCCCTGATGCTGTCCGGCTTAATGTTCTTAATTTTCATCATACTCATCGTTTTAATTGGTTACGATATAGTATATGCAAATCCCGTGCCAAATAGGAGAAAAAACCGGGGACTTTTTCTTTTTTTAGCCCCCGGTTTCTTTGTTCTACCAAGAGAAGATTACGAAGCCGGTAACCCCGTCAGTGAGAAGTTTGCGGTACTTCTTCATCTGTTTGAGGCAGTCAGCGACATCCTCGAAGTACATCTCATCGTAGTCGGTACCGCCAAAGAAGAAGCCACTCTGCGTAGGAAGCAGTTCGCTTGCAAGGGAATGGTCGGCAAGTACCCTCTCGCATCGGCTGATAATGTCATCAATGTCCTCCTTGTCGGTAAAGGCATAATACTCATCAACCATCTTGCCCTTGTTCGTGTAGTAGGCGAAGAGGAAATTCACCTTGCGGAAGTAGGCATCATACTGGAGGTAGTAGGACTTGACCTCATCGTCAATCTGCTTCTCCAGCTCCGGGAAGTCCAAAATCTCCTTGGTGAAAGGATAAATCTTCCAGTCATAGTTCTTGGCTATGAGAGACCGGAGCTGTTCCACAAAGACGAAATAGCGGTCGTTGTAGATATTCCTCCAGTAATCGTTGGTCTGGAGGTTATCCCACGCCTCACGAAGAGGTTTGAGCATCTTTTCCATCTTGGCACGGAGGTCGTTTCTTGCGGCATCACTGGCTTCCTCGCAGAAGTTGTCGAAATCTTTGATGTCCGAGGGGTCACCGTGAAACTGGACGGTGGTTTTCTTGAAGTAGATATCTAGACCCATATAACTAATTGATTTTAAATGATTTATGTTTTTATTGTTGTTTTGTTCTGTACTATTATATGCAACTATCGTGCCAAACTACAGCCAGCCGAAGCGAACATAGTTAGAATCTTCCGGTGTTTCTGCAAGGAAGTTCTCGAAGACCTGCACGATATACTCCTTGTCCCACTCGTCCTCGTAATAATATTCATCCCGGACTGCCGAAACGAATTCCTCGTGCGTCATACTCTTTATCTGTTCGAGCATTTGTTTAAACTGCTCCCGGTCAATCTCCCAGACCACGTCAGTATCTCCACCGCAGTTCCCATCATCCCCGATAAAGTAGTCATCGCAGAATGTACGGATAATTGCACTCAACTCGTCAGCGCCATAGTTGAAACCTTCAGAGTGACCGTATTCAACTTCATACTTTCTAATAACTGTTGCTCTAAGTCCCATAATGTATTGTGTTTTATTGGTTACAGCATATTATATTACAAAAAGCGTGCCAAAAGGTACTCAATTGAGTCCCTATTCCTCCACCTTTTCAATGGAGATGATGCTGCTGATGTTCGTTTCGTCCTTTTTGAGCGAGCGTGAGCCGTCCTTCTTCACCTGATAGAGTTCGAGCTTGATGTACTCGTCGTGGTTATAATAATCACTGGAGCCATAGCGGTCACGGAAATAACCACCCATATACCTGATGACGGTTTCGGTTGCATTGGGATTTCTCCAGTCATAGGTCTTACGTACAACCTTCACCTTGTCACCTGGCTCGATACCTGGGAACCGGCTCTTTGCCTTGTTGATGGCATTCCGGATGAGCATCTGGTTGATTTCGCACTTTCTCTTATCGAGCTCGCGGGTTTTTTCGTAGATGGACTTCATTTCGGCGTAAGCCTCGTTCAGTTCGTTCTCATTGAGGATATGTTCCATAATTGATTGATTTTTAATTGTTAAACCCAGTAATATTCATCGCCCCAATCCATAGACCAATCTGCAAGGTCTTCGCTCCAATCCTTCTCGGCAAAGAGGAAGTCAAGTGGTTCATCTACAACGAGATACGCGTAGAAATTGACTATGACCTCATTCTTCTCGATGCTCGCCGGCTCGCACCAATCATCACCGTGCCTCATAGCATAGACATAGAGGCCCTTTCCGGCAATCTCCTTGACTGCCTCAATACCGATGTGCTCGTCAAAGGTAAATCCCTTGATTCCGGTTTCCTCGTTCCGGTAATCACCTTCCGGTTGTTCTCCAAGCCAGAGAGTGATGGGCTGGATAAGGTGCTTGGACTGATTGTCCTTCCAAAACTTTTTCAGTGCTTCGTGCATAGTTGTATGTTTTATTGGTTACACTATACTATATACAAGAAGCGTGCCAAACTAATCGGGATTGCAGTATCCAGACTTGATTATTTTCCCGTCGATATCAAAAATCCTGAAAGCAAAGCCACCCAGGAAGTTCTTTCCATATAGATACGCCTGGTTGATGGAATGGAACCGCTGAGGCTGGAAACAATATCCCCAGCGGTTATTAACGATGATAGTGCAAGGAACTGGTTTCATACGCTATGCCTCCTGATTTTTGAAACGAAGCCCGGTCATATCCGTAACCATTTGAAGCCCAAAGGGTTCCTGACTATGGTTGAGCCACTGATAATAAACGTGGTCGTAGGAACAGCCCATCAGCGTGGCAAGTGCGTCAAAAATCCTCTCCCGTACAATGCTGTCATCTACCCCCAGGAAGGCATAGAAGTTGAACCCGACCTGGAGACACTCAAAGGCGTCCTGGAATGTGGCATTACGGTTGATTTGTTCAATCATTTCCGTATCGGTGGGATAGCACTCCCGGTAGAAGTCATACAATTTGGTCTGCCCGTTGTACTTTTCCCTGATGTTGTCTACTCTACACATAGTGATTGTCTTTATTGGTTTACAGTATAGTATATGGCAAATATCGTGCCAAAAAAGTACTCGATTGAGTCCCTATTCCTTGTCACCCTCGTAACAGATACGGATGATATCCTGAAGGCGGTCATACCACACATAGGAAGTCGGTACCAATTCGCCGTCG
>CAMOVV010000146.1 GCA_946627685.1 uncultured Bacteroidales bacterium | reverse complement strand
CGCCGCCATGACGGTCGAGTAGCCCTGTCCTTCCGACCTTTTTGTCATTCCGAGCGAAGCGAAGAATCTGTATTGAAGCGATGAATCACGGCTATTTCAAAGACAAGGTCATCATAATCACCGGGGCCAGTTCGGGCATCGGTCTGGCCAGCGCGAGGCTTTTCGGGAAGCTGGGCGCCCGGGTCGTGATGGCGGCAAGGAGGCTCTCCGCCCTCGAAGCGGAGGCTCCTTCCGTATCGGCCGACCCCTCCAGGGTCCTCTGCGTGAAGGCTGACGTCAGCGTGGAAGAGGACTGCAAGGCCCTGGTGGAGAAGACTGTGGAGAAGTTCGGCGGCATCGACATCCTCGTCAACAACGCCGGCATCTCCATGAGGGCCATGTTCAAGGACTTGGACCTCAAGGTGATACATTCCCTCATGGATGTCAACTTCTGGGGCACGGTGCAGTGCACCAAGTACGCCCTGCCTTATTTGCTGAAATCCAAGGGGTCCGTGGTGGGGGTCATCTCCATCGCCGGTTATTCGGCCCTCCCTGCCAGGACCGGCTATTCGTCTTCCAAGTATGCCGTGAGAGGCTTTTTGGACACCCTTCGCATCGAACATCTGAAGGACGGGCTGAACGTGCTGGTGTTCGCTCCGGGATACACGAGTTCCAACGTGCGCAACGCCGCCCTCACCGCAGACGGCACCCCCCAGGGGGAGACCCCCCTGGAAGAGGGCAAGCTGATGAGCGCGGAGCAGTGCGCGGAGCATCTTGCGAAGGCTCTCCGCAAGAGGAAGTCGCAGGTGATCCTTACCGGCCTCGGCAAGGCCACAGTCCTTGCCCACAGGCTTTTCCCCCGTCTTACCGACAGGCTGACCTACGGCTTCATCGCCCGGGAGGCCGGCAGCCCCTTCAAGTGATAAACCTGTGATGAAATGAAAATAACTGGAATACTGAGAGAATCGCACATTTATCTGCCGCTGGCCCTGCTGTTTGTCATCCTGGTGGTGATAATGCCGAGGAGCGTCAAGTTCAATTATGACTACAGGAAAGGCTCTCCCTGGCCCCACGAAACCCTTATATCCCAGTTTGATTTCCCTATCCTCAAGGCCCAGGAACAGCGTCAGGACGAGAGGTCCAAGGCAGGCTCGAGCGTCATCCCGTATTTCCGCTATTCCAACGAAATCGTCAGCAAGAGCATAAAGGATGCGGAGACCCTCGACCTCGGGAGTCATTCTTCCCTCCGTCCGTCCATTGTGATAACCATCAGGGCCCTGTACGCGAAAGGTATCGTCTCCGACGACGGGCTCAAGACAGGAAGGAACTCCGACATTTCCAACGACGTCATCTTTGTCCAGAAAGACAAGAGGGCTGCAAAATACCCAGTCACAGAGATTTACAAGGAGTCTGACGCCCGCGCGAAGCTCCTTGCCGACCTCGGGGCGAAGCATCCCGATTTCAATATGGACTCCATCTGCCGCGCCGCCAGGATTTATGACCTGATAACCCCCAACCTGGTCTTCGACAAACAGACTACGGCGATGGTCCACGAAGAGTCGGCGAACTACATTTCTCCCACCCTCGGCTACGTGAGCGCAGGGGAGCTAATCGTGTCGAAGGGAGAAATCGTGACCGGGGAAATTGCCCAGATGCTTGATTCCTACAAGGTTGAATATGAGGCCAGCATGGGTTACGCCGGTCCCAGGATTCTCTTCTGGCTTGGCAACGCCCTTATCGCCCTCGCCCTCGTGTTCATCATATACGCCGTGATTTTCTTTTCCAATCCGGCCATATTCACCCAGAGGAACAAGTACCTTTATATCCTCCTCATCTTCCTTCTCGCCACGGTCGGCGCCCTGGTCGTTGACAGGACGAATTCCAACTTCCTGTATATGGTTCCCTTCACCCTCGTGGCCATATACCTCCAGGCGTTCTTCAAGAACAAGCTGGTGATTCCGTTCTGCGTGGTCTCCCTTATTCCCCTTCTTATCTTCGCCACCGACGGGGTGGAACTTTTCACGATGTTCCTCGTGGCCAGCATGGTGTCCCTCTACACCTTCAAGCGTTTCAGCAGGGGCTGGCTCCAGTTTATCTCCGCCTTCATCGTCTTCCTTTCCCTGGTGGTCACGTACTTCGGATTCAGGTTTATCGATTATATCAACGGAAACGTCTATCAGGCAATACTTTATCTCTTTGTCGGCTCGATGCTTTCCGTAGCCGGCTATCCGCTTGTGTACCTCTTTGAAAGGGTGTTCAACCTGGTGTCCAATTCTCGTCTCCTGGAGCTTTGCGACACCAACAACCCCCTGCTGAGGCGTCTCGAGCGCATCGCTCCCGGCACCTTCCAGCATTCCCTCCAGGTGATGAACATGGCAGACGCCGTTGCGAGGGCCGTCGGAGCCAGCATCCCCGAAGTCAGGGCCGGCGCCCTTTACCACGACATCGGAAAGATGGAAAATCCCCTCTGTTTCATTGAGAATGAGACGCTTCGTCCGGGTGGAACCTCTTTCCACGAGAATCTGTCCCCCCTCGAGAGCGCCCGCCTCATCACCAAACACGTCCCCGACGGTTATGCCCTTGCCGTGAAGAACAACCTTCCCGAGGTCATCAGGGACTTCATCCTCACCCACCACGGAACTTCCAGCACTGCCTTCTTCTACAATAAATTCCTCAGCGAGGGAGGGGACCCGTCCATGGAAGACGAATTCCGCTATGACGGCGCCAAGCCTTCCACCAAGGAACAGATAATCCTCATGGTCTGCGACAGCGTCGAAGCTGCCTCCCGCACCCTCAAGGACTTCTCGCCCGAAAGCGTCTCCTCCTTTGTCGAAAGGATGGTCGAGACTAAGATGAAGGGAGGACAGTTCGAGTCGGCTGACATCTCCATCAAAGACATCAACACCATCAAGGAGGTGCTCAAAAAATGGCTCCTGCAGTCCCATCACGGCAGAATCGAGTATCCCAAAGAGCCTTCAAGGTCTTGATAATCCATATTAATTGATTACCTTTGCGCCACTTTTCGAAAAACCAGTACAAAAGATGAATATACAGAAGAATCAGATCGACGATCTCAACCTCCAGCTCACCCTGGACATCGCCGCCGGCGACTATGCAGAAATCGAAAAAAAGAAGCTCAACGAGCGTCTGAGGAACACCGAACTCAAGGGATTCCGCAGGGGAAAGGCCCCTATGTCATTGATTAAGAAGTTTTACGGAGACCAGATTCTCGTGGAGAGCGTCAATGCGGTAATCAGCGACGCCCTCGACGGCTTCATCAAGGAGAACGACCTTCACCTCCTCGGAGAGCCTCTTTCCAGCGAGGACCAGCCCAAGAACGAGTGGGAATCCGGCAAGGACTTCACCTTCAAGTTCGACATGGGCCTGTCTCCCAAGTTCGATTTCGACGTCACCGACGCTGATTCGGTCACTTACTACGACATAACCGTCACCGAGGCCGCCAAGAAGGAGATGAAGGAGAACATGCTCAAGCAGATGGGCTCCATGCAGGAAGGCCAGGCCGCAGGCGAAGAGGACTATGTCATCGCCGATTTCGAAAACGGTGCCCACAAGGTTGAGGGAGCCTACGTTTCCCTTCGCAATGTCGCCGGGGACGCCCGTTCCAAATTCCTCGGATGCAAGGCCGGGGACAGCTTCGAGGTGAACGTCACCGAGGCTTTCGAGAACGAGACCGACAGGGCTTCCATGCTCAAGATGAAGAAGGAAGAGCTCGCCGCCATCGACCCTGTATTCAAGGTTACCATCGTGAATGTCAAGACCTTCGTTCCTGCCGAAGCCAATCAGGAGACTTTCGACAAGCTCTTCGGCGAGGGGAAAGTCAAGACTGACGCCGATTTCACCAAGGCCGTCGCCGAGAGGCTCAAGGCCAACTATAAGGAGGAGGCAGACTACCGCTTCTCCAAGGACCTCAGGGATTATCTCGTGGAGAAGGCCGCCGTCACCCTTCCCGAGGATTTCCTCAAGAGATGGCTCGTCGAAGCCAACGAGGGCAAGTTCACCAAAGAGGAAATAGAGAAGGATTTCGATGCCTTCAAGCAGGATTTCAAGTGGGACCTCGTAAGGAGCTATCTTCTTCAGAAGTTCGGCCTCACCGTTGAGGAGAAAGATGTAGAGGAGGCTGCCGAGGCCTTCGCCGCCTACCAGTATGCCATGTACGGCATGGGCAACGTTCCCCAGGAACTCATCAAGAACGCGGCCAAGAACATCCTTTCCGACCAGAAGCAGGTCCGCAGGATGATTGAGAACGTCGAAGACCGCAAGGTCATCGAGGCCGTCAAGGAAAAGGTTACCCTGGCCCACAAGAAAATCTCGGTCGCCAAGTTCCGCGAACTGAAGTAACTGAAAGCCCGGCCATCACGGCCGGGCTTTATTGTTCAAGCGCCT
>CAMOVV010000145.1 GCA_946627685.1 uncultured Bacteroidales bacterium | reverse complement strand
TGCCTCTTTTGCCTGGAATCCGCATCCGCAGCTAACGCGCACGCCTTGTTTCCAATCGCTTCAGCGTAGCGGGCCAGGCACCAGTCGGCATAGGCGTATTCAAGGGTCTCGGAAACCGAGTTGGGCGCGGCTGACCATCCGAGAGGGTAGTTTCCGAACCTGCGGGACGTGTTGACGGCATATTCCAGGGCCTTGTCTTTGTCGAAGCCGCGGATTCCCTTCGCCCAGGCGTCGGCGATTACCACGAGGGCGGGGTTCCCGACCATGCAGCCGGAATAGGAGTTGAGCATCTCCCATCTGTCCAGATATTCCCTGCCGCTCTCTCCGGCCATCGTCACGAGGGAAGACACCAGGTCGTCCACGACGGCGGGATTGATGATTCCCTGGAGGGGAATCTGGCTCCGGAAGACATCCCAGCCGCTGAAAATCGTCCTCTTGGTGAAGGCGCCGCGGTGGATTCCGTAGTCTCCTCCGACATATCTGCCGTCGCAGTCGGTGTAAATCCTCGGGTCTATCATAGTATGGTAGAGGGCGGTGTAGAAGACGGTCTTGTCCTTGTCGGTGCCTCCGCCTGCAATTATCTTCGAAAGCTCCCTGTCCCAGGCCTCGCGGGCCTCTTTCCGGACAGTGTCGAAATCCTTGTCCCTTATTTCTTTTTCAAAATTGTTCCTCGCTCCCTCCAGGTCCACGAAGGAGATTCCGACTTTCAGGACGGACTGTTCCCCTTCCGCGGTGGGAAATTCAGTGAAGAACCCGATGTGCTTTCCCTCGCAGGAGTCTTTCCCCCTGATTATTTCCGCCTTCGCGACATTCTGGAGATAGGGGACGGAAGTGACTTCCTCCCTTTTGCGGACGGCCCCGTCGGGAATCGCGGCGCTCCAGAAGCCATACCCGGCAAGGGGACGGTCAAACTCGGCGTGGAAATAAACGGTGTAGCGGGCATTGCCGTCCCCGTTTCCCCAGCCCCCGGTCTCGGGCGTACACTTCATCCAACCTTCTATGGCCCTGTCGCCGACTATCCTCACTTCCTGCTCTTCGGATGTGCCTCCGACCCTCCTTGCGAGGTCTATCTGGATTCTTGACGCTTCGTTTTCAGGCCAGGTGAAGCGCAGGATGCCGCAGCGGGGAGTGGCCGAACATTCCACCTTGACGCCGTATCTTGTGAGAAGGGCGGAGTAATACCCGGGCGAGGCCGTTTCGCTTGTCTTGTCAAACGGGCTTCTCCATCCGTCCAGGGCGGGCTCATCCTCTTTTCCCGCAATCGTCTTCATGGGCCCGGTGGTGGGCATCACCATGAAGTTTCCGAGGTCTCCGTACCAGCCCACCCCGCTCATCTGGGTCATCGAGAAGCCTTCTATGGTTTTCATTTCGATGCTGTAGCCGGGGCCGTTGTCTCCGCCCGTGACGGTCTGGGGACTGACCTGGGTCATGCCGAAAGGCGTCGTGGCTCCGGGGAAAGTCTTTCCGAGTCCGTGATATACTCCTGCGGCGTCCGTGCTGGTGCTGGCGCCGATGAAGGGATTTACATAGTCGGAGGGGGAGAAGGTCTCGGGGGAGCCGCAGGCGGCAAGGATGACGGCAGCGGCAAGAATTATGGTGACGCGGGTCTTCATGGTATGGTGGTTTGTGATATGAGTGGTTTCAGTGCCTAAAGTTAGCTGTTTTTTCTTAAATTTGCTGGAAAAACAGCATTGAAATATGACACGAAGAGTCTCAGACAGTTTCCTTCTTCCGCTGCGGAAGGCCGCAGGAGAGCGCGGCGGGTACGACCTTTATCCGGCCTTCGAGGCCGCAGGGCCTGTGTATGAAGGCCTTAAGGAGATGGCCGAGGCTTTGTCCGGAGAGAGGGCAATCGTTCTCGACGGTAATGAAGGCGTGTTTTGGGACGAACTCATTCCGAGGCTTGTCAAAGAGTTCCCCGGGAGGAGGGTCCGCGCGATACCGGTGCTCTCCGCGATGAAAACGCCTGCAGAAATCGATTCCCTCATAGAGCCTTTCATGGGTGAAGAGGACTCCATTTTCGGAAGGAAGACAACCCTGAGGCTCATAGATTTTTTCGACAGGACCGCCCTTGCCGCCCTCCATCCCGACCCGTCCGCCGACATCACCATCCTGTACGGCCCCGGAGCCTTCCTCGCCGGATGGACGGACAGCTGCGTGTATGTGGACCTCCCGAAGAACGAACTCCAGGCCAGAATGGCCGCGGGGGCCGCGTTCAATCTCGGCGCGGACCGCAAATTTGACGGCAGGATTTCCTACAAGAGATGCTATTTCGTTGACTGGCCGGTGCTTGACTCCTACAAGGCCGACCTTGTCCCCTCCATAAGCTGGATGGTGGACGAGCAGAGGATAGACAGATACACCGTATTCTCGGGAGATACTTTCAGGAACACCATGGACGCCATGTGCCGGGACAGTTTCAGGGTGAGGCCCTGGTTCGCCTCGGGCGTCTGGGGCGGAACGTGGCTGAGGGACAACGTGGAGGGAACCGATGCTTCCGTGGAGAACCTGGCCTGGTCCTACGAGCTCATGGCCCTCGAAAACGGGGTCCTTATCCAAAGCGGCGGCCTCCTTGCGGAGTTTTCCTTCGCCTTCCTCATGGCCTGGGGAACGAAGGAAATCCTCGGAAAGGATTCAGGCTCTTTCGGCAGGGAGTTCCCGATAAGGTTCGATTTCCTCGATACCGTTGGAGGCGGAAACCTCTCGATTCAGTGCCATCCGAGGCCGGAGTACATCCGCTCGAGGTTCGGGGAGGCCTTCACCCAGGACGAGACCTATTATATCGTCGAGGCGGGAGAGGATGCGGCCGTATATCTCGGCTTCCAGGAAGGTATCGACAGGGAAGCCTTTGTCAAGGCCCTTCGCAGGAGCCAGGAAAAGGCTGAAAAACTGGAGATTACGGATTATGTACAGAAACATCCGGCGGCGAAGGGCGACCTTTTCCTCATTCCCAACGGCACCATACACGCTTCAGGAGCGGGGAACCTCGTCCTTGAAATAAGCAGCGCCCCCTATATCTTCACCTTCAAGATGTACGACTGGGTGCGGCTGGACAGGGACGGACGCCCCCGACCGATAAATATAGAGCACGGACTGAACAATGTCCGCTTCGAAAGGAAGGGGGACATCGTGAAAGAAACCCTTATCTGCCATCCGGAGACGGTGTCGCAGACCCCCCTCTGCACGATGGAGCATCTTCCCACCCATCCCGACCACTTCTACGACGTGCTCCGCTACCGCATCAGTCCGGGAGGCCGCAAGGAGGTGGAGTGCAACGGCAAATGCCATGTCCTCATGGTGGTGGAAGGCCAGTCGGCCGTCGTCGCCGCGGGAGAGGGAAAGGAAAAGACCTACAACCGCCTTGAGACTGTCATAATCCCTTCGGCGGCAGGAGGATACACCGTCGAGAACCGCTCTTGCGGGGAGATTGTCGTGGTGGATGCCTTCGTCAAAAATTCTTACATGCTGTAACGAAGGGCCTCTCAATCGTTTTCAGCGACCTTCACCTCACCTCCGAAGCCTCCGTTTGCCCTGTAATGGGGAGCGTAGAGAGACTCGACGCTCACTACCGGGGCCGTATAGACTCCCGTCTGGGTGGCGAAGAACTCCTCCCGAAGGGTGGTGTTTTCCTCGGGGTATGAATCGAAGTAGAACTGGCTCCTGTCCGTCTTTACGCTGCGGTAGCCTCCCGGAGTGAAGGTGTACCATCCGTTCACCCTGAGGGGCCTTATGCCGAAGCCGTAGCGGCCGGACAGCTGGTTTACAGGACGGAAGGCAGCCTCGTGGGGGACATTCACCACCACGAAGCTCCTGTTCTCCTGATTCCAGATTTTATACTCGGCGATGAGTTTCTCTCCCTTCCGGACGGTCTGTCCCGGCTTAATCTCCGTGAGAATCTCTTTGCCGGCGGAGTCTTCCGCCCGGAACAGTTTCCTTTCGATGGTGAATCCGTTGCCTGCGGCTTTTATCTCGCTGAAAGGCTTCTCGTAAGTTTTTGACATGAGAATCACCCTTGTGGCCTTCACCTCGTCGGAGCCTTCCAGGATTGAGTTGAGCGCATCGACGAAGGCGGGTTCCTCTCCCCATTTCTGGGTTTCCTTCTGGAGCATGAGCCAGATGCGTATGCCGTCCGCCGTTTTCAGGCATTGCGGAGCGCCATGCTGCGTGAGCAGGTCGCAGATGAGGGAGTGCGCGTAGGCCTCGCTCTCGAGAAGCCCCCTGTAGGGCATGACGGCGTTGGGGTAGTACATCCCTCCGTCGGGGTGGTCCACGGCATATTCAAGAAGGGAAATGATGTCAGCCTCAAGGGATTTGCGAAGATTGGAGGGAGCGGAGAAACTCACTCCCCAGCTCTTTGCGAGGGCGATTCCCTCCTGGGAGGAAAGA
>CAMOVV010000144.1 GCA_946627685.1 uncultured Bacteroidales bacterium | reverse complement strand
TTTAGGGCGCTCTCCGTTCTTGTCATATGGTCCCGGAGATTCTCCTTTTTCAATCCTTTGAAACTCTTGTATTGACGAGTGGTCATTCCAGACCATTCTTGGGTGATGATATCTGTAAGCGTGGCGTACTGCTGGCCAGAGACACCTGTTCTCTGCCATTCGTCAGTGAGTGCCTTGCGTGCATCCTTGCCCTTCATGCGCTCGTTAATCCACGCTTCCGAATACCCGAGACGGCGATAATACTCATAACCCCTGTCGATAGCTTTTTCGGGGTCTTGCATCTCGTCAATCCGCTCGCTGGCAACCTTGGCCATCCACTGTTTGAATGGTTCTGCCTTGGGCGAAGGGATAGATTGTATCAGTCTGAACAATTGTTCCTGATCGGCAGCGTCTGTTTGACGCATTTTGCCGTCGGCCGCTCTCATTTTGAAAGTGTGACAATTTGTCACGGTTTCGTTTCCCTCTTTGAGTAGGCGCTCTTTTAGTTTTCTCCAATACGCCGAAGCGTCAACACTTTCTGTAAGCACGGAAACCACATCAATAATTGAGAAGTACCACTTCTCATCATCTTCGCTCCAAACGGTTCTTATTGTTTTGTCTCCAAACAGTTGGAGTGCCTCCTTCTGACTCATACAAATAACTTTTTCTGCGAAGTTATAAAACAGATTCTACAGTTGCAAGAGGGAAAACTTTTGGTCTATTCTCTTGTTTATGGCTACTTTTGCCTTCTGACAGTGGCGTTTGCCATTGAAATCTTGACCTTGGACATTCTTTTGGCCTTGTAGTAAACAAGGTCCAGGGTGTAGCCGTCATTTTCGAAGTAGATGTTGTTAAGGCCGGCGCTTCCGCGGGCAGGCTCTGCCCAGACAAGGGCGTAGCCGCCTGTAGACCTGTTTCCTGCAACGATGACTGTCCAGCCTCTGCATACGAACATGGCGGCGTTCCAGGTTTTGCCCCTTTCTTTAGAGGCCTTCTTGTATTTTTCTACCAGGGAGGATTCCGCATCCAAAGTGCCGAAAGTGAGCTTTGAGGCCGATGTCTCTGCCTTGGGGTTCTTCTCCCGCCACCATTTGATTGACTCGTCGGAGAGGAGGTCGGCCTTGGAGAGGGGGACGAGGGAAGGATTCCCGTTCAGGCGTTCATGGAGCCAAAGGGTTTCGGCATTGAGCGTGATTCCGTCGATGTCTTCAGGGCTCTGGCCTTCGATGCGGAAGGGTTCGCTGTCACCTGCCGGCAGGGCTTTGCCGTAGAACATCGCGTTGTTGGTGATGTCGGTGTCCGGGCTGTAAAGCGCTTCCACGTACTCTTTTTCAGGGTTGTCATCACCTTCGTTGAGGTATGAGAAATGCACGTAGAAGTGGTTGTGGCCAAGGTTTACTATTTCCATCGGCCCCATGAGGGTGGTCTTTGTAAGGCCGTCCGTTATGTTGTAATGCGGGATGTAGCGGGTTTCCTGGAGAGTGCCGTCGGCCCCGAGGATTCTGAGGGCAAGGCCTTCGTCCAGGGCGAGGATGTGCTCTTTCCCGTCCTTCTTCCAGCCCACCGCGTCAAGGCATGCACCGGCCTTCTGCAGGGCTTCCTCCTTGCCGATGAGACTGGTATTCATGCTCACTATGATGGAGTCCTTGAGTCGGGTGATTTCCGGGGCGTACACAGACTCCGGATACTTGTTCAGGAATTTGTCGGCACTCTTTATAGATAGCTTCTTCAGAGTCTTGTTATACAGAGACGTCTCTTTTTTGCTCTGCCCCATCGCGGTGGGAGCAAAGAGAACAAATGCTGCCAGAACGGCTGTTACGATTCTTTTCATACTGCAAATTTACCAATAAATTCATTATCTTTACAATCGCTAGCACAGTGGTTTATGATAAAGAGAATTCTGGCATACCTGTTATTGATTGTCGGCATTGTATCATCTTGCCGTGAAATCGAGCCCATTGGCGGGCAAGCCTCAGATGGCACGGTTCCGGGGGTATACTCTCTGCCCATAATCGAAACCACCGATATTCACGGCCATGTTGTTGAAACAGATAACACAGGCGTACATTACCGCTTGGCATATATTGCCGACAAGGTGGAAGACTATCGGCAGGAAGGGAAAGACAGGCTGCTGCTCATCGACGGAGGGGATCTCTATCAGGGAGCCAGCGTTTCCAATCTCATGTCGGGCTGGCCGGTATATGTGTCAATGCACAAGATGGGGTATGATGCCGTAGCCCTTGGCAATCACGAATTCGACTGGGGGTTCGAGAACATGGTAGATGACGATGCCACTCTTCCGGACTATGATTGGGAGGGCGTTTCGTATGTGAACGATATCCCCGTGGTCTGTGCAAACCTGTATCAGAATGGCAGCAGGGTTTCTGCTACGAGGGATTATGTGATAGTGGAAAAATCGGCCGCGAACGCGCATGGAGACGTGGTTCCGGTGCGTATCGGCATCATCGGTTTCGCCGTGGATTATGCCGGCAGCATCATGACTGCGCAGTTCATCGGCAAGGGATATACGGTCAAGGAGGATTATTCCATTGCCGATAGCATAGCAAAGGAACTGGAGGTTTCCGGGCAGTGTGATGTCACCATCCTTCTCGTTCACGGAATGGCCGATGGTGTGGCCGAAAAAATCGGCAGGGACAGCGTCATAGACCTTGTGGCCGGGGGACACTCCCATCAGACAAAGGCCGGAAGGACGGCCTCGGGCATACCTTATATCCAGGGCGGCCGCCACTGCGAGCATTATGCTTTCGCGGAGCTCCAGTTCACGGTTGACGACAAAGGCCGTGTCCTTTTCAACAAGGCCGACAAACTCACCGGCTGGGTGGTGGATTCCTCGCGAGACCGGCACGATTATCCCGGGCATAATGCCTCAGACCTGTCTGACGATATCCTCGCCGTCTCCGATTATGCCCTGTCCTCCATTGCCGATGTCAAAAACGAGGTAATAGGCCACATAAATGTGAGTGCAACGTCCTATCCTATCTCCGGCAGCGGAGAAAGAGCCACCGTAATGGGTAACTGGATGTGCGACATCCTTCGCAGGATAGGAGAGGCCGATGTTTCATTCGTCAACGCCGGCGGAGTTCGCACCACAATGCCGCTTAACGGCCGCTCTTCAAGGGATATAACGGTTGCCGATGTCTATGAGTTATTCCCTTTCAACAACACCACTTACATCTACAGTCTCACTTATGCCGAACTGCTCAAGGTTCTCGAGTACTCTATGACAAGCGGCGGGGAGGCCCTCTTCTCCTACATGACCGGTATTGACTGCCGATTTGTGAAAACCAACCACGGCTCGTACAATACCTGTTCTGTTTATTCATTGGAAAAGGACGGCATCATAATCTACCAGAACGGCAAGTGGACGGGAGACTGGGCCGACTGCAGCGTAACCCTTGCCGTGAGCGAGTACCTGGCCACCACGGAGCGCACGGACTACTATACCGGCACGCCCAATCCCTTGATTGAGTGGAACAAGACATCCCGGCTTAAAAGCAGCGAACTTATAGACAACGAAAACGCCATCCGCGTCCTCCGCGCCGAATCAGCCTCCTCCGGCGGCCTCCTCTCCATCGACACCAAGCCGCACTTTATCCTGTACTAAGGCTCTGCTTGTGTCCCGTGGAAGACAAGTATTAACCGGCAAGGTAGCACAGCCGGTGCCCTTCGAAGGCCGAAGACAGAGAGGCCTCGACGGGGCGGCCGGACCCGATGGCAGAGAAGAAGGCCTCGACAAGGGCGCGGTCTGCTCCGCCGTGGAGCGGCTGTGAGAGGATATCTGAGTAGTCTTCGGACGTGCCGTCCGGAAGGATTATGCGGCCGCCGCGGGCTGCAAGGGTGCCGGATGTGCCGCGGATAATCGTTTCGCGGCCTTCTTCCATAGAAGTTCCTTCAAGGCGGATGTTCAACTTTACGCCATTCGACAGGACGGCCTTTACATCCTGGCTGTCAAACACGTCATTGTCACAGTGATACACGCATCTGCCATACCTTCCGGAAGCGAGCTCGGCGTCGATGACGGCATCAAGGCTGCTGCCTTCAGGCACGTCAAAACCGTCCACCCACTCCCTCCTTTCGTGGTACAGCCTTACGGCGGAATACGGGCAGGAAAGGTCAGGGCATCCGGTGCAGCGGAGGGGCTTGTCGGCACGGGGGACGAATTTGTCCAGGCGGCCGGTACTCTCTGCCGAAACCACGCTGCCGCCGGTGAGCCAGAGGAGAAAATCGGCATCGTGGCAGCATTTGGAGAGGAAAATGGGGCCGGAATCCTCTTTCCGGGACCAGAGACCGCGAACGAAAGTGTGGGCCATCCTGTCCGGGCCGATATGCTCTGTATGCTCAATATCCAGCACCTTTCCAACGGCGCCGCCGTCAACCAGCTCCTTGATG
>CAMOVV010000143.1 GCA_946627685.1 uncultured Bacteroidales bacterium | reverse complement strand
ATTGTACCAAAGGAAGCCGACGAGGGCCCCCGCGAAGCCGGCCATGAAGACCATGACTTCCCCGGACCCCGGTATATACATGATGTTCAAGTAGCCGGAATTGACGAAGTTGCCGCCCAGCCAGGCTAGGGCCATGATCACGACGCCCACGATGGCCGACACTCCGGCGCTGAGGCCGTCCATGCCGTCGGTGAGGTTGGCCCCGTTGGAGCAGGCCGTTATCACAAACACTATCATGATTACGTAAATGGCCCATTTGCAGTACCAGCCCCAGGTGCCTTTCACGGGGGAGAGCCATTTGTAGTCAAATTCATTGTCCTTGATGAAGGGTATGGTGGTCTTCGTGCTTTTCACCACGTCTTCCTCCCTCCAGGGCGACTGGGTCTGGACGGGTTCGGAATCCAGGGTCCTGACCTCGGTGGCCGCGGCGGCGTCGGGGTTGGGGACTTTCTCCCTCACGACGATGCCGTCGTTGAAGCAGACGGTGATGCCGATAGCGAAGCCGAGGGCAATCTGGGCCGCCAGCTTGGCTTTCGGATGGAGGCCTTCCTTGTCGTGGCGGAAGACCTTGATGTAGTCGTCGGCAAAGCCTATGGCCCCGCACCACAGCAGGGTGATGACGAGGAGCTGGCAGTAGATGTTGGTCAGGTCGCAGAACAGCAGTACCGGGACCAGGATGGAGAAGATGATGATGACTCCGCCCATCGTGGGAGTTCCCTTTTTGGAGAGCTGGCCTTCCAGGCCGAGGTCGCGGATGGTCTCCCCGAGCTGCCTTCTCTGCATCATCCTGATGTAGGGTTTTCCGATGAGGAAGGTTATCAGGATGGAGCTTACGGCTACCAGCATGGCTCTGAAAGTCAGGTAGTTCATCAGGCCTATTCCGGGGAAGTCTACTCCGATGTGCTGGAGGTGTTTGATCAGGGCGTATATCATGTCGTTCTATCTTTTTTCAATTGTCTTGAAGACTTCTTCCACGATTTCCCTTTCGTCGAAGTGTCTTTTTTCCGTTCCTATAATCTGGTAGGTCTCGTGGCCTTTGCCCGCGAGGAGGATGGCCCCTCCGTTTTCCGCGGTGATGAGCGCGGTGCGGATGGCTTCCTTCCTGTCGGAGATGAAAAGGGCCTTGGAGAGGCCCGAGGGCGAGAATCCCTGCCTGATTTCTTCCATTATGTCTTCCGTCTTTTCCGTGCGGGAGTTGTCGGAGGTGACGATGATTCTGTCGGCAAATTCTTCGGCTGCCCTTGCCATTTCCGGCCTCTTTGTGCGGTCCCTGTCCCCGCCGCAGCCGAAAACGCAGGTAATCTGGGTCTTTGGGGCGATGTCCCTGAGGGTTCCCAGCACATTGGTCAGGGCGTCCGGCGTGTGGGCGTAGTCGATGATGACCGAGAGTCCGGCGGGGCCGTGCAGGGTTTCGAGCCTGCCGGGCGCTGATTCAAGGGAGCTGATGGCCACCAGGGCCTCTTCCGGGGAGGCGCCGATAAGGATTGCGGTCGTGTATATCGCAAGTATGTTGCTGGCGTTGTGGGCGCCGATGAGCCTTGTCCAGCACTCTCTGCCGTCGATTTTCAGGAGCATCCCCTCGAAACTCTCTTCCATCACCCTGCAGGTGTGGTCCGCCGCCGTCCTGCATGCGTAGGTCACCACCTTCGCCTTGGTGTTTTGGACCATCACTGAGGCGTTCCTGTCGTCGGCGTTGACGATGGCGTAGGCGTCGGAAGAGAGGCCGTCGAAGAAAAGCTTCTTGCAGCGGAGATATTCGGCGAAGGTCTTGTGGTAGTCCAGGTGGTCGTGGGTCAGGTTGGAGAAGATTCCTGCCTTGAATTCAAGTCCCGTCACCCTTTCCTGCTCCAGTCCTATCGAGCTGACTTCCATGAAGCAGTATTCGCAGCCCGCGCCGGCCATTTCGCTCAGGAGCGAGTTGATGGTGATGGGGTCGGCCGTGGTGTTTTCGGTCTCGCTCCTTTTCTTCCCCACGTAGTTTGCTATGGTGGAGAGGAGGCCGCAGTTGTAGCCGAGGCTCATGAAGAGGTTGTAGAGGAGGGTGACCGTGGTGGTTTTCCCGTTGGTTCCGGTTATTCCGACAAGGGTGAGCTTGCGGGAGGGATTGTCGTAGAAGTTCGCGGCCATGACGGCGAGGGCGTGGCGGGAGGCCTTCACCTTCACCATCGTAGCCCCTTCCGGGTTGATTCCCGCCACCGCCTCTTCGTTGTCATAGACGATGGCGCAGGCTCCTGCCTCAAGAGCCTTTCCGATATAGTCGTGGCCGTCGCTGGCGAATCCTTTCACCGCGATGAAAAGGGCTCCGGGAGCCGCCTTCCTCGAGTCGCTGCATATTGAGGCTATGTCGCGGTTCCTGTTACCGCGAACTTCCAGCACTCCGCTTCCTTTTATGATTTTTCCAAGGTCCATTCTACTTCAGGGTTATCGTAACCGTCGAGCCGGGGGCCGCGGTCTTGCCGGGGGCCGGACTCTGCGACACAACGTGCCCGCTGCCGGTGTAATTGCACTTGTATCCGCTGTTTTCTATCATATACAGGGCATCCTTCAGCCCGGCTCCGTTGAGGTTGGGGACGGGGGTCGATTTGCCCGTGCCCGCCTGTTCGAAGGAGAGTTCCGCCTTCATGACCGGGTTGAGCGTTTTTGGCGCGAGGTCCTGCTCCGGCGATTTTTCCAGGGCGTGGATTCCGTTCACTATGTCGAGCATCGCGAGGGCGGGGAGGGTGCCTCCGTAGAAGGTTTTCGAGGAGAGTTTGGAGTAGAGGCTGACGATGGCCGTGTATTTCGGTTCGTCCGCAGGGAAGAAGCACACGAAGGTGGCCTGGTTCTTTTTCCTTCCCCATTTGTCGGAGTAGGGGTCGGTGGAGCCTTGCTGCTCCTGCGGGGTGAGGATGACCCAGGACGTTCCCGTTTTTCCAGCCACCTCCCAGGCGGCGGATTTGAGCCTTTTCGCAGTTCCTTCTTCGATGACTGCCTTGAGTCCCCGGGTGACCGTGTCGGCCGTGGCTTTCGAGCAGATGGCCGCGTTGAGCACGCTGGGACCGAGTTTCTTACGGATGATGCCGTCTTTTTCGATGTCTTCCACGAGGTAGGGCTTCATCATTTTGCCGTCGTTCGCGAGGGCGTTGTAGAAGGTGACCACGTGCAGGGGAGTGACCGCTACGGAATATCCCATGGCGACCTGTCCGAGGTCGGTGGCGCTCCACCAGGGGTTGTCGGGGGACGGAATGGTGGGGGTGGCCAGTCCGTCGAGGTCGAAGTCGAAGGCCTGTCCCATCTTGTATTGGTACAGGTGGTCCAGGAACTTCTTGGGGTTGTTCTTGTAGTGGGTCATCGCAAGGTAGCGGAACATATAGTTGGAGGATACCTTGAATCCTTCGATGATGGGGATTTCCCTGGCTCCGCCGTGTTCGCGTTCATAGTCGATGATATGGTTGTCGTTGCCGCTCCAGGGGGCGAGGTAGCCGTGGTTGGAGGGTATCTTGTCGTCGAGGGAGTGGATGAAGCCGTCTTCGATTACCGTGGTGAGGGTGGTGGTCTTGAAGACCGAGCCGGGCTCGCCTTTCCTTCCTATGGCCATGTTGAGGCTTTCGTTGAGCCTTCCCGTCGTGCTGTCTCTCAGGAGGTTCACCATAGCCCTTACGGCTCCTGTCCCTACGTCCAGGACCACCACGCAGCCGCCTTCGATTTCTTCGGTTTCGGTGATTTGTTTGCGGAGGGCTTCGTCGGCGATGTCCTGGATGTTGATGTTGAGGGTGGTGCGGACGTCAAGACCGTTTTCGGGGGCAACATAGGTGCTGTCGAAGTCCTGAATCCATTCCCTGTCTTCGGTCTGCCTGAGGTATTCCACTCCTTCTTTCCCGTGGAGGACGTAGTCGTATTTTCCTTCGAGTCCTATGTGGTTGTTGCCGTTGGAGTTGTCGTTGTTCTTCACGTATCCTATGGCCCTTCTCGCCAGGGTGCCGTAGGGGTATTGCCTGGTGTCTTTCCTTTCCACGATGATTCCGCTGGCGTAGCGTCCTTCGGCTATCAGCGGCAGCTGCATGACTTGCTGCAGGGTTTCGTGGCTGATTTCAGGGCCGAGCTTCATATATTTGACTCCACGGTTTCTTCCGCTGAGAATCTGGGAGGCGTAGTCGGCGTTTGTTTTTGTGAGGGCCGCGAATCCCAGCGAGAAGCTTTTGGCTTTTTCTCTCCATTCGGCTTCCTTGGCAGCCCCGTGTTCGCTGTCGGCGGCGAAGAGGTCTTTCCGGACGGTGCAGTCTATGTAGAGCTGGTACATGGGGGTTGATACGGCGAGGAGCCTGCCGTCGCTGGCGATGATGGCTCCGCGGACGGGTTCCAGGGTGCGGCGGAGGCTGCGGGGCTTGAAGGCTGCGGCGAGTTCGGGGTCAGG
>CAMOVV010000142.1 GCA_946627685.1 uncultured Bacteroidales bacterium | reverse complement strand
GGAAGAGTAGGCGAGGAGGGCCTCTCCGGACAGCAGACCCTTGAGGCCGAGCTCCATTCCCGTCAGTTTGTTCAGGATGCCGATATCGAACCTTTCCATGGAAAGGGACAGGGTGTCTTTCCTCATTGAAGAATATCCTCCGCCGATGGATACCCTCTGGTCTCCCGATTCGGCAAGGAGGCCTCCGACTGAGAAGTTTCCGCCCGAGAACCTAATCTGCCGTCCATTGATGCTCCAGCCGTTCCCTTCGTAGTAAATGTTTGACGGATGGAGGGATGCGGATACGGCCAGGGAGTCGTTCACCCTTTCCATCTCTCCGGTCAGGAAAATCTCGCCCTGGTTCCTCGGGTCGGTTTTGTTGTCGTAGGTGAATCCGGCTCCGAGGCGGTTGTCATCGGCATAGGCCGTAAATTCCCCGTCCAGGAACTTCAGCCCTCCGGCGAGGATTTCCCGGGAGTTGAGCTTGGCGCTCAGGTGCCCGTCTGCGTTGTCCGCGGACAGGGTCATCTTTCTCAAGTATTTGCCTCCGAGGGCGATTCGCGGGGAGGTGATGCCGGCCCTCACCATGCCGTCCGGGGTGACGTCAAGGCTGAGATGCGTGCTGTCCGCCACGTACAGCCCTTTTTTGATGAAGGAAAGGAGGTCTCTGCTGTCGTGCATGTCCAGTCTCAGCGAATACTTTCCTGTCTGCTGCGCGGGGGCGGTCTCGCGGCGGTACAGGGCTGGCAGGTCTCTTTCCGAGGTCAGCGCCTGAATGTCCCGGAACATGTCTGACAGGGGCCTGCTGCCGACGAATGAGCCGTCGGCGAAGGCTGATTCCAGATTGATTCTGTTGACGTTCTCGTTGGAGTGGGACTGCAGGCTGATGTTCCCGATATCGTGTCTGCCGGCGTCATCTTCCAGCACAAGGTCGTTGACATTGAGCTCTCCTATCATGTCGGCCCCCTTGATTCTCATGTAGTTGGCATTTATCTGGCCGGAGACTCCCGAGGTCTGGCCCCGTTTGTCCAGATTCAGGGCCCGGAGGCCGGCGTAACCTATGTTCGCGTAGAATCTGTAGAGGGCGTTGGCCTCTTTCTTGGGAGTGGTGACTATTCCCTGGAAAATGAAGTTGAGGTTGGGGTCGCTGCAGATGACTTTCCCGTCGAAGGTGTCTTGGGAAAGGGTGCCCGTGGCGGCGATTCCGCGGTAGTCATAGCCCAGGAGGGAAAGGGAGTCTATGAATAGAGAGTCTATCTTGACCGAGGGCGCGCCCGGAGTAAGGGCTGCCCTCAGCGAGGCCCTTGCGGAACACTCTCCCAGAAAGTCTTTTCCCGTCAGGGAGCCTATGTCCAGGTTGTCCGTCATCAGCCTTCCTCCCACCTCGATGGCTTTCTCCTTGTCAATGACGTTTTTAAGGAAAACGGAGGCATGGGCGTCTCCGGCTCCGCCGGCAAGGCTTCCGTCTATGGAGAGGTCGTTGATGGGACCTCTTCCTTCTCCTGAGAAATGGAAGCGGTCTTTTACGGGAATGGCGTCCAGGCTGATGGAGGCTTTGCGCGACCATCCCTTTATGAAGCCTTCCACTCCCTTGGCATCGAATTCAAGGGATGATATTTTCGCGTCCAGGACCATGTCCCTTGCTTTCGGAAGCCCGGAAAGCCTTGTGCCGACAAGTCCCCTGACCCCCGACGTCTGCTCCCGGAACCGCATCGTGGCAACGTTCAGGTCGCTCACTGGCCCGTCCACATCCGCATCGGTGATTTCGAACACGAGGGGATTGTCCTTCAGGGTCGGAGCGAAAAATGAAATGCTCTTCATCATCACCCTGGAATTCCGGATTTTCCCTTTCATGGCGACTTCGGTCACGAAACGCTTGTACTGCGGGATGGTCCCCGTCATCGAGAAAAGAGAAAGGTTAATCTCGGACCAGGCATCCTTCAGCCGGATGTCCTCAATCTCCGCCACCCCGTGTCCGACCTTGGCCTTGCCGGACAGGGATTCAATCCTGTATCCGCTTTTCTCCACGGCCCTGAGATTGTCGGCCGTTCCCGAGACATACCCGTCTTTTATCTCTAAATTCCTGCCTTTGAGGCTCGCGAACACGTCGAGGTCGCAGAAATCTATCCCGTATTCGCGGGGAAACTTCTTCTTTTCCTTCTCCCTCATGGCTCTTCCGAAATTGATGAGACGGAATTCCAGGTTCTCGATGTCCACCTTTCCGACTTTCAGCAGTTCTCCTTCGCCGAGGCCGCCTGCGCTTCCGCCTTTTTTACCGGCGGAGAATATTCTTTTTATGTTGTTCGTGCCAGGTTCGTTGGCAAGGACGAAAAGCCCGTCTTTCACCTTCACTCTCCCGAGATAGATGCCCTTTCCCCTTATCAGCCTTTTCAGTGAAAGGGTGACGAAAACTTTTTTCGCGCGCAGCAGCGTGTCCTGGGGGTCTATTCCGAGGTCTTCGGGGGGCAGGTAGGGATTTTTGTCGGTAATCGTCAGGTCGTCAATCGCTATCGCGTTGAAAGGGGAGAAGTGGATGCGGGAAAAGGAAATGTCCCCTCCGAGGTTCTTTTTCAGGGCGGAAGTGACGTGGGATGCGATGAAAGACTGCACAAAAGGCGTCTGCAGCGCTATGTATGCTGCAAACAGCAGGGCGAGCAGGGCCGCCGTCACGATGCGGATTATATGTAGAGTCTTCCTTGTCGTAGCCTTCCGATTTTCCTTATCTCGCAAAAATAACAATTTATTCTTTCCTTTTCGTACGTTTTCGTATCTTTGCAGCCATGGAAGCGGGAATTGTTTCCCGCAGCTTTGAAAACATGGCCGATTATATTCTTGGGATTGAGTCTTCCTGCGACGACACCTCCGCAGCTGTGCTGAAGGATGGTCTTCTGCTTTCCAACGTGATAGCCAGCCAGCAGGTACACAAGGACTTCGGGGGAGTGGTCCCGGAGCTCGCCTCCAGGGCCCACGAGCTTAATATCGTTCCCGTTGTCAGTCAGGCTGTTGCAAAAGCCGGGATAAAGCCCTCCGACCTCAGCGCCATCGCATTCACCCGCGGCCCTGGACTTCTGGGTTCCCTGCTTGTCGGAACTTCGTTCGCAAAGGCCCTGTCCCTTTCCCTCGAGATTCCCATGGTCATGGTGAATCACCTTCAGGGACATGTGCTTGCGAGTTTCATACAGGAAGAGGGCAAGGAATACAATCCTCCCTCCTTCCCTTATCTGTGCCTTCTGGTGTCAGGAGGCAACTCGCAGATTGTCCGGGTGGACAGCCCTCTTGACTTCGAGATTCTCGGACAGACCATCGACGATGCCGTCGGGGAAGCTTTCGACAAATGTTCGAAGATGATGGGTCTCGGGTACCCCGGCGGCCCCGTCATAGACCGCCTTGCAAAGCTCGGCGACCCCGACAGGTTCAAGTTCGCCAAGCCCCGTGTTCCCGGTCTTGATTACAGTTTCAGCGGAGTGAAAACCTCCCTTCTGTACTTTGTCAGGGATGAGTTGAAGAAGGACCCGGAGTTTATGGAGAAAAACAAGGAGGATATCTGCGCAAGTTTCCAGAAGACCCTGATAGAGATTTTGATGGACAAGCTTGTGAAGGCTGCGCGCCAGACCGGGATACGGGAGATAACCATAGGCGGGGGAGTATCCGCCAACAGCGGTCTGCGTGAGGCCGTTCTCGCTGAAGGCCGAAAGAGGGGCTGGAAGGTGCATCTCCCCGAGTTCAGGTTCACCACCGACAATGCCGCGATGATAGCCATGGCCGGGCTTTTCCGCCTCAGGAGCGGGGAACGCGCCCCCCTTGATATAGCCCCTGTTTCAAGAATCGCCGATTTTTAAATAATTCCTTATATGATACAGTTCGAAATGACAGGCCGCCTTGGCCGGGACCTCCGAAGCGATGACGTCAGGATAGTGGCTGCAGAACAGATGCGGCTTCGCAAGAATGCCGTCATCAATGTTATAGACCCTTCCAAGTCTTTCCAGCCAACCTTCCCCGACCCTGATGCCACCTGTGTCATCACCAGGCGTTCCATCGATGCCCGGGGCGATGTCAAATACAGGTATGTGATAGAAGGTTACAAGCATTTCGAGCATTGGGAGCCTTACCGGATTCCGGATTACAAGGACGTGTCCTGGGCCGAGGGCGTCATTGTGGTGGGAGCCGGTCCCGCCGGGCTTTTCGCCGCCCTGAAACTTGTCGCCCTCGGGCTGAAACCCATTATCCTTGAAAGAGGAAAGGATGTCCACGGCCGCAAGAGCGACATGGCCGCAGTCTCCAGGGAGGGCATCGTGAATCCGGAATCGAATTACTGTTTCGGAGAAGGGGGAGCCGGGACTTTTTCCGACGGCAAGCTTTATACGAGGTCTTCCAAGAGGGGAGACATCAGGGAAGTGTTGTACCAGTTCGTGAATTTCGGGGCCAATCCCAAGATTCTCATCGACGCCCGTCCGCATATCGGTTTC